>JAIRLE010000051.1 GCA_031259605.1 Zoogloeaceae bacterium | reverse complement strand
GGACCGCCGTCTGGATGGTCATGTGCAGCGATCCGGCGATGCGCGCGCCTTTCAGGGGCTGGCTGCGGGCGTATTCTTCGCGGATGGCCATGAGGCCCGGCATTTCGGTTTCGGCGATGGCGATTTCTTTTTTGCCCCATCCGGCGAGGGAGAGGTCGGCGACGACGTGGTCGTGGCAGGTTTGGGCGGCACACATGAGGTTCATGGCAGGTTCCTTTCATTGCAATGGAACCGGACGAGGAAAAAGGCGCGAGACTTGGGGAATGCCTGCCCGCCTTTTCCCTGCGCTCCGGCAGGGTCATGTAGGCGAGCGCCGTTGATGCGGATCCGGGCCTGGGATCGGCGCAATGACCAATCTCGCAGCGCTCCCCGGAAGACGAGAATTATAAAGGATTTTCCCCGCCGACCATTCTTTTGCCGCCGTCAGTGTAGCGAGTTTTCCATCTGTCCGCCTCAATAGCGCGATAGTTGTCCGGTCGCCAGGAGTCAGCGCACACTCAGGCTGACCCGGTCGTAATGACCCTGGTCGTCCATGGCGGTGATGTCGTAGCGGCCGGGTTGTTCCAGGCGGTAGGAAAAACTGGCGCGGGCCGGGCGGCGGCCTTCATTGCGGCCATTGACGAGCCAGATCACCTCGCCTTCGGTTTTCCCCCGGATTTCCAGGCGGATCAGGGGCGCATTGCCCGTCGCCGAGCGGCGCAGCACCTCGTTGTGGCTCGCGCCGACAATCTTCAGCCCGGATTCGGGCGTGGCATGGCCCGCGCAGGCGGGCTGCCACGGCGGCGGCAGGGCTTTTGCGCGCACGTCCGCCGTCAACCAGGGTTCCAGCACGGCAGGCCAACGCGCGATCTCCCGCGTTTCGAGCGGCCCCTTGAAACAGCCAGGCAAGGCGCGGCGTCGGCTGACGGGATCGATTTGCAGCCGGTAGCGCGCCTCGCCGCCGCGCAGGCGATCCGGGAAGGTGGGCGGCGCGGCGTCATTCAGGATCCAGGCCAGGCGAGATTGATGGCAATGTTCCGGGGCGGTGCTCGATTGCCGGAGACCCAGCGGCCAGCAGATGCGTTCCTGCCGCGCTTCCGGCGGCTTGATGCGCGAAGAGGAAGCGGCAAAGGTGGAAAAAGGGGTGGAAGTCTCGATGGCGTCAAAGATGTCCACCAGCAGGGGCGCAGCCATGTTCGCCCCGAAAAACCCCGGATTGGGCGTACCGTCGGGGCGCCCGACCCAGACGCCAACGGTATGGCGGCCGGAGACGCCAATCGCCCAGGCGTCCCGAAAACCGAAGCTCGTGCCCGTTTTCCAGGCGATTCCCCGCCGCTGCCCCGCCCCGGCCTCCAGCGCGCGCCCCATCGGGCCTCCCGATTCCAGGATGTCGCGGATGATGAAGGCCGCTCCGGGAGAAAGCATCCGCCGTTCTTCTACGGGCGCATCGGACGTATATCGGGGCGTTCCCGCCAGCCCTTGCCGCGCCAGCGCTGTATACGCGCCCACCAGTTGCTCCAGGCTCACGCCCACACCGCCAAGTATGACAGAAAGATTGGGTTCGCTGCCCTTCGGCAATTCCAGTTTCATCCCGCCCCGACGCAGGAGGGCGACGAAACGCGCCGGTTCCAGGCGCTCCAGCGCTTCTACGGCGGGAACGTTCAAGGATTTGGTCAGCGCCACGGAAACACTGACCGGACCGTGAAACGATTGCTGGAAATTTCCCGGCTGGTAGCCGGAAAAGGATTGCGGCACATCGGCGAGCAGCGATTCGGAATGAATCAGCCCTTCGTCCAGCGCCAGGCCGTAAAGGAAGGGTTTCAAGGTGGAGCCGGGCGAGCGCGAAGCCTGCACCATGTCGACATGGGCAAAACGCCTGTCGTCGCCAAAATCCGCCGAACCGGCGTAGGCGCGCACTTCCAGGGTTTCGTTGTCTACAACCAACGCGGCCAGGGAAACCCGGGGCGGCAGGATGTGGGTGCGGCTGGAGAGAAGGACTTCCACCATCTGCTGGATCTGCGCGTCGATGGTCGAATCGATGCGGATGCGCCCGGCGGCCTGTCGTTTCAGGCGCTCCGCCAGTAGCGGCGCCAGCAGCGGCTCTTTCACCGTTTGTGAAAAGGGCGGCTCGGAGAAGGCGTCGGCGATGTCTTCCTTCGACCACACGCCGGTCATGCGGGCGACAATCTTGTCGCGCGCCTGCCGCGCTTGTTCGGGGTGACGGTCGGGACGATAGCGGGAAGGCGCTTGCGGCAACACGGCGAGGAGCGCCGCCTCGGCGTGGCTCAAGCGCCGGGAGGGCTTGCCCAGATAGGCGCGGCTCGCCGCTTCCACGCCTTCGAGCACGCCGCCCATCGGGGCATAGTTGATGTAGAGTGTAAGGATTTCTTCCTTGGAATAGCGCCATTCCAGTTGCAGGGCGCGCAGGATTTGCCTTATCTTGCCGCTTGCATTGCGCGGCATGGGTTCCAGAATGCGCGCCACCTGCATGGTCAGGGTCGAGCCGCCGGAAATGACTTTGCCATGCCGCGCCCACTGCCAGGCCGCACGAAGAATCGCCAGCGGGTTTACGCCCGGATGCCAGTAGAAAGTTCGATCCTCATAACGGATCAGGGCTTCCAGATAGCGGGGCGACACTTCGTCGAGCGTCACCAGATGCCGCCAGATGTGTTTCCGGTCAGGAAAGGCGCGCAGCGGCGTACCGTCGCGCGCCACCACCAGCAAGGCCTTGGGCGAATCCCGCCCCGGCACGGGCGGAGGGAAAAGACGATCGAGCGCGAACAGGACAGCCAGGAGGCTTGCCAGCAGGAAGCAGGCGATACGCAGGCGGCGGGAGCGGAAGGCAGGGGACAGGAGACGGGAGACGGGAGACAGAAAACGCGCCAGGCGGTCGAGGGGATGGTTCATGGTTTTTGGGACGGGTAGGTCACGATCACCACCTCGCCCGCAAAGCCGCTGACTTCGGCCTCCGCGCGGATGGAATCCAGCGTTTTTTGCCGGGAAACGCCGCCCGTGCCCGCGCCGATCAGGGGAAAGGCGATGGAGCGATAGCCCTTTTGCGCGGCCAATTCAAGCGCGGAACGCACGGAAGCGCGAATGGAATGTTCCGTGGCGAACCACAGCAAATTGATGCCCGCCACATGGATGATGCCGCGAAACGGCAAGCGCCCCGCCGTCGTATGCACCGCGCCGCCCAGCGGAATCGGGCCGTGCCGGGCGAGTTCCCGGAAGGGCACCAGTCCGCCCCGCCGCTTGATCGCCGCGGAGACGCCCTGCGGCAAGAGAAGCCACCAGGGGATGACGTTGCGATTCCAGGCATTGACAATGACCTCGACCGGCTGATCGAGGAGTTCGCCTTCTGTCGCCCGTATCTTCGTTCCTCCCATCCTGAGTGTTTTTTAACGCATCGAAACTCCAAATTATATACGCCGAATGAAGATTGCCGTTCCTGCGACGAAGCAAAAACTGCCGCCCCTTTCCCGGCGCTTCGCGCCACCCTTTGCAGGGCGCAAGTCCTCTTCCGCAAGCGGGCGAGGGCAGAACCCGCGCCGCTGCTTGCTTCTCTCCCCGAGAAGCGGGCAAAGGGGAACAAAACTTTGTTTTTTAAAAACAGGTTCCCGGAATGACGAGGGAAGTACCGCCCAAAAACCGGTGGCGCGGCGTTTTCGCCGCGCCACCGGAACAGCGCTTGCGTCATGCCATGCTATTTGACTATCGGGGCGCTCCGCCCACCACCGTCAGCGTTCCCTGGCCTTCCGCAAGACCGTAGACGTTGGGGCGGTACATGTCTTCGGCGTAGGTCGGCGGGAAGACGAAGCGACCGGGGGTTACCGCCTTGGCGCGGTAGAAGAGCTTCTTCGCCGAACTGCGGTAGTTGCTGCTGTTGAGGCTCAAGGCCGCCGCGAAGCGGTCTTCGCGGAATTCGACGTGCTGGATGTCCGAACCCTGCATGGCGGCGGCGGGGTTCTCCCCTTCTATCTGCACGACATCCATCGCTTCGCCCTGCACGAGGTTGAAATTCTCGATTTCCAGGCCGGCGGGAATGTGATCGACCACCAGGGCGTTCTTGATGTTCACCTTGGGAATGACTTCCAGCATGACGATCACGGTTTCGCCCACCTTGAGGCTGCGATTGCCGATGGGTTTGCCCTGGGCGTCGAAGAGCTTGCGCCGCAATTCCACGACGTCATTCCTGGCGGCGGGCATTTTGGCCGGGCTGCCTGCCAATGCCAGTTCCAGATAGAGCTTCTTGTCGCCGGGATTCTTGACGCGGATGCCGCCGCGCACATTCGCCAGGTCCAGGCCCTGCACCAGGGAGGCGGTATGGGTCAGCGCCCGGGTTGACGTTTTATCGTCCGTCTTCATCGTCAGATCAATTTCCCAGGGCGCGCCGTCGGCGGCATTGGCGAGCATCTGCCGCCCCGCCAAGAAGACGGCGAGTTTTTCCTGGGTGCTCGTGTAGTCGTAGCGCCCGCGCGCATCCAGCTCGGAGGCGATCAGGGCGATCAGGTTTTCCTTGCCGCGCACGTCGAGCTTGTGACGCTCCAGAAGCATGTAGGAGAGCGCCGCGTCGCGCAGGTCGGAGCCGTAATCGCCCCACCAGTAGTCGTTGAAGCGCCGCTCCTGGGCAACGCCTTCGGCCAGCGCGGTCTGCGCCCGCTTCTCGTCGCCCATCAGGTGCAGCGCCAGACCCAGATGCACGTGCGCGAGGCCGGAGTGCGCCAGTTCGCGGGAATCGAACAGTTCGCGCAGGGTGGAGAGCGGTGCCTTGGATTCGCGCGCCAGCACATACGCGCCATAGGCCAATACGCCGAAACGGCCGGGGCCGGCGTAGCGGTAGTCGCGCCAGACGCTGTTTTCATCGTAGCTTACCTTGCCGCCCTTCGGCAGGGTCGCCACGCCTTCCTGCAAGCCTTTGAGGAGAAAATCCGTCGCCTGCTGCTGCATGTGTCCGGGCACGGCGAAATTCTGCTCGCGGGCGTCCAGGAGGAAGTTGGCGACATAGGCCGACAGCCAGTATTCATAATTTCCGGCGTTGCCCCACAGGCTGAAGCCGCCGTTGGGCGCTTGCATCGCGCCCAGGCGGGCAATGGCCTTTTCCAGCATCCGGGCGCGCTCTTCCCGGCTGAAGGACTTCAGGTCGAAGGCTTTCGCCTCTTCCTCGCCGATGAAGACGTGCGGATAGGCGGTGCTGGTCGTCTGCTCGGCGCAGCCGTAAGGGTAGACCAAAAGGCCATGCACCGCGCTTTTCACGTCCAAGGGCGGCGTGTCGGAAATCGTCAGGTGGCTTGTCGTCGTGGAAGGCAGGAAGCCGCCCAGCGTCGCGTCGCGGATCTCCAGGTTTTCCCCCGGCGCGAGCGCGTAGCGGCGCAGGGTTTGCTGCCGGGGCGTGGCCGCCTGCACTTGCAGCGCGAATTCGCGTTTCAGCTTGACGCCGCCCGCCACGTTGAGCGTGATGGGGACAAGGCCAAAGGCGCTTCCCGAAGCAATGGGAAAGCGCAGGGTGGTTTTTTGCTGGTCTTGCAAGGTGATGTTGCGCCTGGCGTTGCCAATGTCCAGGCCGCCCGTGCTGGAAAGTTCCACTTCCAGGCGTTGCGCCTCGCCGGAAAGATTGTGCAAGTCCAG
>JAIRLE010000041.1 GCA_031259605.1 Zoogloeaceae bacterium | reverse complement strand
ATGAGCCGCTCCAGTTTCGGCGTCAACCCCCCGGCCTCTTGCCGGAGACCGGGGATCAGCTCCTGTTGGACGACATGCCAACGTTGCAGTAAAAGTTCGTCGCGGGTAGCATTCATGGGCGGGCGTCATGATCATCGGATTCAGAACCCGGAACATGCCGGAAATGGCCGCCCGCACCCTCCGCCGATCAGCCCGGCTCAGAACCCGATTCTGCGGAGTTTTGCAAAAGGCTCTCTGGAAAGCGACATCATTTTTTTCCAATCCTCGAGTTTTCATGTTTAAAGGAGAAATTCTTGTGCACAATATATGTCAATATCGTAATTGAAAGAATGGCAAATCCCTGCCCGATGACGGGGTGAAAACCAAGCTTATCCACAAAAAAGAAAATGAGGGCAATTCCGAGAACGAACGCGGCGCTGTATGAGAGATTGAATTTCAGAAATTCCCTGACAACCCTCCCCGAGGAGCGAAAAACAATATACTTGTGGAAAACAAAGGCCTGCGCTACCGCCACGAAATGACTGATGACAGTAATGACGAGATAATTATCCCTGTTTCCGAAAGCGCCGTACAGGATAACGAAAAAAGCATAACCGAACAGGGTATTCCAGACGCCTACAACAAGGAATCTTGCTTTCTGATTATTTTTCCAAAAGTCGAAAAACGGCTTCATGAAGGTTTTTCCGCAGGTGGATTCGAAAAATTGACCCGTTCCGCCTCGATGACCAGCGGGCGTTTCAAGACCTGCGTATGGATAGCGCCGATATACTCGCCAATGATGCCAATGAAAAAAAGCTGCACCGAGGCGAAGAAAAAAAGGCCGATAATCAGCGGTGCGACCCCCAGGGAAAATTGATCCCACCACAAGAGTTTGGCGATGCCATACCCCATGGCAATGAAAAGATTGAGAAAGGCAAGGAAAAACCCCGTCATTGCGGCCAGGCGCAACGGCACCTTGGAGTGGGTCGTAATGCCCAGCATCGCCAGGTCGTACAGGGTATAGAAATTGTTTTTGGTGATGCCGCGCAACCGTCGGGGTTGTTCGTAGGGAATTTCCGCGTGCGCAAAGCCGATTTCCGAAATCATGCCTCTGAAATAGGGATAAGGATCGTCCATTTTCCGTATGATGTCGATGACCGAACGATCATAGAGGCCAAAACCCGTGGTGTTCTGCACCAGACGAATCTCTGAAATCAGGCCGATTGTCCTGTAAAAGGCCCGGCGGATGGTGAACATCAGGCGTGACTCCAGGCTTTTGGGCTTGACGCCGAGCACGACGCGAACGCCTTCTTCCCATTTTTTCAGGAATTCAGGAATCAGTTCCGGCGGATCCTGCAAGTCGGAAGCCAGAGCAATGACGGCGTCGCCGCTGGCTTGCAGGATGGCATGTATTGGCGAGCGAATATGGCCGAAATTGCGGCTGTTTACGATCAGCTTGATGCGCGAATCCGTCGCGGCCAGCGCCTTGATTTTCGCCACGCTGCCGTCCGTCGAGGCGTTATCGATGAAAATATGTTCATAACGATACTGCGGCAACGCGGCAAATACGGCGCGAATCCGTTCCACCAGAGGCAGGATGTTCTCCTCTTCGTTATAGCAGGGCGTGACGATGCTGATGAATTTCATCGTAAAACCAACTCCGGTTTGAAACCTCGCCCTTCAGGGCGACGCGAAGGTCGAGACCCCGGCCGCGGCCGGGGTCTCGACCTTAGCCATTGGGGAGGGGAGAGAAACCCCTTCCCAATGGAGTTAGACCGACAGCCCTGAAGGGCTGTCGCTGATTTTTGCTCAGATTTCACATCAGGACTGACAAGCGTCCATGTCCGTCTATATCCCACGACGATAAATCAGGGCCTTTAATTCTGCGTTTTCCGCATAGGGACTGTCAATATCATCAATCATGATGGGTTGATCGATGGCAATGTCTCTCAACAATCTTTCATCATGCATCAATTCACGGCAGGAAATCTGCCCTTTTTGCAGGGGAATGGCGAAATAAATATCGTCAGCCTTCAACATTTGACCGCAGACGAGACTTTTTCGTGCATAAACGCCACGTACCAGACTATCCAGATAAAGGATTTCCCGTTCCGGCGGCACACGCTTTTGTGTGCCCGGCGCGCCGCATATGGCGACGGCTTTTTTATATGCCTTGAACCATTCATCAATCTGGTGCGGCAGGGAACAATAAGGGGAAACGGGGATGCCGTCGGCTTCGATGTCGATATGCCGCTCGAAGGTGCGCGCGCCCTTGGCGTAGGCAATGGAAACCGTGGTATGCCAGTCATGGTATTCGTGACTGGAAAAGCCGATAATGTTCTCAGGATAGCGCGCCTTCAAAAAATCGATCTGGTTCAATTCCAGTTCATGGTCTTCCGAAGGATAGAGGGAAACACAGTGATTGATGGCTAGCGGAATGTTGCGATTGGCAAAGAACTTGACCAGATCGTCGATGCTCTTGAGCGAGGATCCGCCAGTTGAAACGATGACTGGGCGGCGCGCGACGGCGATTTTCTCGATCAACACCCAGTCGTTGATGTCGGAACTGGCGATCTTGATGATGTCGACGCCCTGTTCCACGCACTGCTCAACCGACTGCTCGTCAAAAGGCGTGGCCATGGGAATACAGCCGCCCTTGCGAATGGCCTCGACCAATATGGCGTAGTCCTTGCGGGCAAGTCGGGTATCCATCGTTTTCTTGATGTAGCGAATCTCCTGATTCTGTCGGTAATCCTTATGGATAAATGTGTCGACATCCCGGAATTGCAGTTTGATGGCTGCCTTGACGTTATTGAAACGCACGATGCGGGAAAAGTCCGTGATAATTTTCAGCCCACGCTCGATGCGTCCCCAATGGCTGTTGGCGAGTTCCAGAACGAACAGATCTTCAAAAATACGTTTGACGGTCATGGCGTGTTTCAAATGTTTTCGGAAAGAGGCGAGGATACTAACATATTTTGCGCTAGTTCTTCCGCTTCCAGAAAAGGGTGCATATCTTCCAGTGCCGGGGAGACGATGCGACCGTCCGGTAATTGCCGGGAGGCCATGCGCGGTTCGAAACCCTGGGTTTCGTCGAGGACGACATCGATGAGCGCGGGGCCATCGGCGGCGAGGATTTCCGCGAGTTCTCCGGCAAAGGCTTCTGTCCGGAGTGACCAGGAAGGCAGGCCAAACGCCGCGCCCAAAGCGGCAAAATCGGGAAACGAGACGCCAGAACCCGGCCCTTCGCCCGTCAGGCGAGCAAAGAAGTTGTTCTGCGAACTGCGAATGGACAGATAGCCTTGATTGTTGAGAACAAAAATCTTGATGGGCAGGCGATGGTGCGCGATCGTCTGTAATTCCTGCACATTGAGCATGATGCTGCCATCACCCGCCAGGCAGATGACACGTCGCTGTCGGCCTCGTGCGGCCAGCGCGCCGTAGTAAGCGCCGATGGCCGCCGGCAGGTCGTAACCCATGGAGGCGGATCCGGAATTGGAAAAGAGGCGCATCCCGCGTTTGATCTTCCCTGCTTGGAAAGGCACGATGCAGGCGGCGGCGTTGGCGCAGGCGATGATGTCGTCTGCATCCAGCTGCTCGAACAGGGTTTCGATGAAATGATAGGGATTGATCTTGCCCTTCCACGCGCGCTGGTGCGCCAGGACGGCAGGGTAGCGGGCTACCCGCTCGCGGCACCAGGCAAGCCAGTCGACATGCGGCTTTTGCGGCTGCGGGTTTTCGGGCAGGCACTGATTCAGTGTTTCCAGAAAAACGCGGACATCGCCGCAAATAGGCAAATCCACGCGCACGAAGGGTTTTTCCAGTTCCGCCGCGTCGATGTCGACCTGGATTTTGTAGGCGTTTCGGGCGAATGATGTCCAGTTATAGCCAATTTGGCGGATATTCAGGCGGCTGCCGAGGATCAACAGGCAATCGGCGTTCTGTACCGTGAAGTTTCCGGCACGGGTGCCGATGGCGCCCGGACGGCCACAGAACAGGGGATCGTCGCTGGCGATCAGATCGTGCGCCCATGCGGTGACCACGGGAATGGCCAGCTTGCGAATGATCGCCTCGAACGCGGGCAGCGCGTGGGCAGCATGAATGCCGCTGCCCGCCATGATGACGGGACGTTGCGATCGCGCAAGACACGCCAGCGTTTCCCGGCATTGCGTTTTCAGCGAAGGACTTTCAAATCCGCAAGGCGGGGTGAAGCCGATGAGCGTTTCGGGATCGATCGGCGCGGATTGCACGTCGATGGGAATGTCCAGCCAGCAGGGGCCGGGGCGGTCATGCGCGGCGAGGTAAAGCGCCTTTTCCAGCTCAAGGCGGATCTGTTCCGGTTCATCGACGAAAGCGGTGTATTTACAGATGGGCGCAGCGAGCGCCACGATGTCGACTTCCTGGTCGCCAATCTGGCGTAAATGCAGTCCCGTATGACGCAGGGAAGTCTCGCGTTTGACTTGGCCGGAAAGAATCAGCATGGGTACGGAGTCCGTCCATGCGCCGAAGACGCCGTTCAGCGCATTGATGCCGCCGGGGCCTGTGGTGAC
The DNA here is from genome assembly GCA_031259605.1 of Zoogloeaceae bacterium. GTDB lineage: Bacteria > Pseudomonadota > Gammaproteobacteria > Burkholderiales > Rhodocyclaceae > Azovibrio. The sequence continues at coordinate 2,797 of JAIRLE010000041.1, read as the reverse complement.
ATTGATGACGCCGATCGAACCAGCGATGCGCGCGTAGGCTTCCGCCGCCATGGCCGATGCCTGTTCATGATGATTGCAAATGATTTCCAGCCCTGGCTGATGACCGAGCGCATCGTTGAGGAACATCGCGCCGCCGCCGGTCATGAGAAAGACGTGGCGAATACCCTGGCGGACAAGATGACGGGAAATGAACTCGGAAACGCGAATGCTCATGGCGTTTTATTTCCTTTCATGCGGCCAATCCGGCGGGTAGTGCGTACAACACCAGCTCGAAAGAATTATGAGCATGACCGCGCAGGTAAAAACGGTAGCCCAGGTTCCAGTCATGCAGCAGCAGGGGAATCTGCCACAGGTGTCCGGGCGTGTGGTAGACGCTGATGGCAAGTCCTGGCCGGTGGCGCGAGATCAGGCGATATGCGCCCCGCAGGGCTTCCAGTTCCGCGCCTTCGATGTCCATCTTGATGAGATTGGGCGCGAAGGAAGGCAGGACTTCATCCAGCGTCACGCACTGGACATGCTGTGTGCCTGTGCTGGAGATATGGCTGGCCGTATTGGCCATCGCGGAAAGGCGCAATACCTCCGTTTGTGAACCCAGGGCGCAGGGGAAACAGACAATATTTTCGTAATACTCGGACTCTCGCACAAGCTGGCAAAAGTTTTTCGCGTCTGGCTCAAAGGCGGCAATGGACGCAAAGTCATAACCGCCTTTTGCCAAATGCTTCAGGGAATCGCCATTGAACGCGCCGCAGTCGATCAAGCGCAGGGGATTGGGCCATGCGGGCAAATCGTTGGGACGATATTGATCGAATCGGGGATCGGGAAGCACGGCGTAATCGCCTGTGAGGCGAAAGCGAAGCGTGGCTTCCAGCCAGTGTCGGCTGGGTTCATCGGCAAGAATGCCGTCCAGCCGATCGAGCGCCGCGCCAAATGCCCGATAGGCATTCCTGCTGGTCAACCAATAATGGTCAGGCAATACTCCCGGCAGGGTGTTATAGAGTTCGACCACGTTCAACACTTGCTCGAACCCTTTTTCCCTGATGGCATTTTGGAGCATCGGTATTTCCGCTGTGTGATTGTGGATGGCAATGATAACGGAATAATTGGGGGGGTACTTATTATCATCCATAGTCGTGACGGGAATATTGTCGACGCGTTGTCCGGTCTGGGCGTATGTATCCAGGAACCCGGCGATGACGTGGCCTCGTTGCGTCAAGACGCGGGCGACTTCCCGCCCCTTGTTGCCTGCCCCGTAAATCAGCACGGAAGCGCTTTCCAGACTAGGGGAAGGCAGGGAAAGTGATGCTTCGATCAGTCGGGAAAATTTGTGCATGAGGGGCTCCGGCAAGGCGTTCAGGGAATAAAACAGGGCAGACGCTCATCAATCGTCGCCACTTCGTTGCGAATCGTTTCCGCATGGGTGGCGGCCGCAATGACCACCAGCGTGTTTTCGGGGAGGTGGCGCAATCCTTTTTCTGGCGGTTGGATCATGCAATGTGCAAAGAATTGACCCTGTTTGTTCGAATCCCGGTCAACGACGGCGACAATGCGCGCCTGCTTCAATGGGCTGCTTTCCAGAAGCCGTTGTGCCTGCGATCCCGCGCCCCATAGTACGACTGGACGATTCAAGACGGCGTTGGCCAGCGATGCTTCAGCATCGCGTGATTTTTGGCGGGAGAGGGCAACATAAGCAGCGATTTTTTCTTTCAGGGCAGTGCCGTCCAGTTCATGCGCAGACGCCGAATCGTCCGGTTCAAGGATGAGACCGACAGCGGGATAACGGCGATCATTGGGAAGCAAGATCGTTTTTTCGATGCAATCGGTTGTGCGCCAAGCGTTTTTCGCGCCAAGGCATTTCAGACTTGCGGCATCGAAATGGTTGATATGCTCCGGGTCGAAAAAATAAAACGGCGGGAGGTTTTCGAGATGATAGCGGGAAGCGTCTGGCGTTTCGACATAAAGTTTTCCATGCGGCGCAAGCAATCGACGCACGGCAAGAAGCGCCCCGGAAAGATTCACGACATGTTCCAGGACATGCGACAGAATGATGAGATCATGGGTTCCGCAATTTTCCGGCAAATGGGCCAGATGGCCCGGATGAGCAGCAAACCCTTCGTCGATGAGCCGTCGAACGCAACGGGGCGCGGGATCAATGCCGGATGCGCGGATCGGCGCTCCTCTTCTGGAAAGCGCTTTCAGCAAACCGCCATTACCGCAGCCAATATCCATGACGCGCATTTCCGGCGCAATGTGTTTTTCCAGCCAGCGCGCGGTTTCTTCCAGGCGGCGCGCGTCCGCTTCGTTGTCCGCGCCGCCGCTGGCTGTGGCGGCATCTTCGTAGCGGGAAAATTCCGTGTAATAACGGTCGTAGTCGGCCTGATTCCCGGTAGTGTCGGCATAAACAAAACCGCAATGCGGACAGCCGACCAGATCGTAGGCTTCGGGAAGCGGCGTGTTCCGCGCCAGATGAAAATGCAGACGATGCAGGATTTCCACGCGGGTCTCGTTACAAATCGGACAGGGGCGCATGGCGGTTTTTTCAATACCCATTGGCCGATATTCCTTTCATCCAGTCCATGGTGCGCAAGATGGCATCGTCGATGCCGATCCGGACTTCCAGTCCCAATTCTTCCCGCGCCCGGCGAATATCGGGGACGTAGCGCGGCGGCGGGCCGGGACGAGGCGGGTCGCGCGTCAGGACGGGTTGGGCGATGCCCGATATTTCCTTGATGCGCGCGGCGAGTCCGGCAATCGAAAGGCTTTCGCCGGAGCCGACGTTGTAGGCGCGGCCGGGTTTTCC
>JAIRLE010000013.1 GCA_031259605.1 Zoogloeaceae bacterium | reverse complement strand
TCTAACTCCATTGGGAAGGGGTTTCTCTCCCCTCGAGAATGGCTACGGTCGAAACCCCGGCCGCGGCCGGGGTCTCAACCTTCGCGTCTTTCTTACGGGCGAGGTTTCAAACCGGAGTTAGTTTTACGATGAATGCCCGTTTTTCCCTCTCCCGCTTTTGCGGGAGAGGGTGGCGCTTGAGCGCCGGGATAGGGTATGCGCTTGAGCGCGTTGTTCCAGACGCCCTGATTTTTGCGGCTTTGCCGTGGGTACGACGCCCTCTCTCGCCCCAAACCCTTTCCCCCCCCTCTCCCAGAGGGAGAGGGCGGCAAATCCCTCCCTTTCCCGTTTGGGGGAAGGGTCGGGGATGAGGGAATGGAGGCACACTCTCCCGCCAAGCGGGAGAGAGGACGGCAAGCGACAGCGCGAGCTGAAAATACGATGTTGGCATTCATGCGATTGCCTTGACCGGGGTATGCGCTTGCGGCATTCATGCGTCCGCGTGTGCTATCATTTTTCGCATTTTCAAATGCTGCGCCACCGTGTTCGGGCGCGCGAGTGCACTCATGCGATATTGTTTTCTTCTTCTGGCGGCTTTTGTTCTTGGCGCTTGCGGCATCAAGGGTTCGCTGGAAAAGCCCGCCGATCCGGCTCCGCCGTCATTGTATGAGCGCGCCTTCGGCAAGAAGACGCCCCAAACCGCCAGTGACGCGCCAGAGGGCGGCGACATCGGCGTAACCGAAAAAGTCGCCGAATGATGCCGCTGGATACGTCTTTTCTGGCGCGCCGCCAGGGTATCCTGCATGTGGAAGACTTGGCCTTGCCGGAGCTTGCCCTGATGTTTGGCACGCCTTGCCACATCTATTCCCATGCTGCCCTGTGCGCAAATCTGCGCGCGTTCCAGGCGGCGCTGGCCGCGCATCCCGCTGGCGCGCGGGGACTGATTTGTTACGCGGTCAAAGTCAATTCCAATCTGGCGATTCTGAATCTTTTTGCCCGCATGGGCACGGGGTTCGACATCGTTTCCGGCGGCGAACTGGAGCGGGTGCTGGCGGCGGGCGGCGACGCGGACAAGGTGGTGTTTTCCGGCGTGGGCAAAAGCCATGCGGAAATTCACGCGGCGCTCATGGCGGATATTCTTTGCTTCAACGTGGAATCCGCCGCCGAACTGGAACGTATCAACGAAATCGCCGGCACACTGGGCAAACGTGCGCCCATCAGTCTGCGGGTGAATCCCGACGTTGACCCCCAGACCCATCCCTACATCGCCACGGGACTGAAAATCGCCAAATTCGGCATTCCCATCGACGCCGCGCTGGCGCTCTATGAACGCGCCGCGCGGTTGCCGCATCTCCATGTGCGCGGCGTGGATTGTCATATCGGCTCGCAGATACTCAATCCCGCGCCCTACATGGAAGCACTGGAGCGTTTGCTGGTCTTGCTGGACGCGCTGGAAAAACGCGGCATTTGCGTGGAACATCTCGATCTGGGCGGCGGCCTGGGCATTGCCTATCGGCAGGATGAGACCGCGCCGGAAATTTCCGCTTACCTCGCGCCTTTATTGGACCGCTTGCAGGGCAGGAACCTGAAGCTCATCCTTGAGCCGGGGCGGCGTCTGGTGGGACAGGCTGGGTTGCTGCTCGCGCGCGTGGAATACCTGAAGCCGGGCAAAGCCAGGAATTTTGCCGTCGTCGATGCCGCGATGAATGATCTGCTGCGCCCGGCGCTCTATGGCGCATGGCATGAGATTGTCGCCGTCGAGCAGAAAACAGGAATACCGGCGGCAATCTATGACGTGGTCGGGCCGATCTGCGAAAGCGGTGACTTTTTGGGCAAGGAGCGCGAACTTGCCATCGCCTCGGGCGATCTGCTGGCGATTTTGTCGACTGGCGCCTATGTCATGGCGATGAGTTCCAATTACAACACGCGCCCGCGCGCAATGGAGATCATGGTGCAAGGCGGCGAGGCGCATATGATTCGACAACGGGAAAAAACCGCCGATCTGTACGCGCTGGAATGTCTGCCGCCCATGCGCGCCACGCCCGCTCCGCCCGCCGAGCCGACGGCTGAAATGGCGAATGAAACGGACAAAGGCATTGCTTCTCGAAAGCAAATGTGCTAAAAGGCCGAATCTTTTCAGGTAATACAAATGGTCTTTTCCTTTTTCAAGAAATCTCCCAGAAAAACAGACGAACGGATGCCTCCCCTTCGAGGTTCCCCCATCGTCTCCGCGGTAGTCTCCCAACCGCCTGCGCAAACGTCGACGCAGGTATCCGCCGCTGATGACGGGCTTGATACCACCATCAACACCTGTTACGACATCGAAGTATTTGAAGAAACCGATCCTTACGCGGAAATCGCTGAACACGCGGCCATTCTTTTCGCCAATGGCCAGTACGAGGTGGCGCGCAGCACACTGGAATCGGTCATCCAGAACAATGCCGATCAGGGAGCCATCAGGCTTTGGCTGATGTTGTTCGATCTTTTGCGGATGCGTGGCGACCGCGGGGCGTTTGATGCATTGAGCCTGGATTTTGCCAGCACCTGTGAATTGTCGCCGCCTTCCTGGAGGGAAGGCGGCGAACCCGCGCCCAACAAGAACAAGGCGCAGGCGATGGCGGGCGTGGCGGTTCTGCAAGGCGCGGTAACGGGCAATGACGCCGTATTTGACGATCTGCTGCAAGCCTTGAGCAAAGGAGAACCGCGCACACTGGATATGGGGCGTTTGGCAGGCATCGATTCGGAAGCGTCGGGACGGCTGGCCAAGATACTGCATCAGGCACGGCATCGTGATTTGGCTTGGGGTTTGGGCAGCGGGACGGAAACACTGACAAAACGCTTTTCCGTCCGCCTGATTGCCGGTCAGACGCGGGACGAAAACATGTGGTTGCTGGTGCTGGAGCTTCTACAGTTCCTGGGTCAGGAGACGCTGTTCGAGGAAAAGGCCATAGATTACGCCGTGACCTTTGAAGTCTCGCCGCCCGCCTGGGAACCGCCGCGTACCAAACCCGCGGTCAAGGAAGAGAAGAAAGACGAAATGGTGCTGGATGCGCCGATGGTGTCGACTCTGGAAGGCGAAATCCTGCAAGGTCGGCTGGACGCCATCGCCTGTCAACTGGTGCCCGGCGAAGAATGCAAACTGGATTTTTCTCGCGTCCAGCGGCTGGATTTCGTCAGCGCGGGCGCGCTCGCCACGCTCCTGAAGGAAGCCAATTGCAAGCAAATAACGATTGTGCACCCCAATCGCATGCTGGCTGAATTGTTGCGTGTCATGGGCATCGACAAAGTCGCCCACATCGAACTGGCCAGGTACTGACTTTTCACGCGTTTTTTGAAAACCACAAGGGATTTTTTACTCATGGAGCAATACCACGGCACTACCATTGTGTCGGTGCGCCGGGGACAGGTTGTCGCCATGGGCGGCGATGGTCAGGTCACACTGGGGAACATGGTCATCAAGCAGTCGGCGAAAAAGATTCGCCGCATTTATCAGGACAGCATCCTTGTCGGCTTTGCCGGCGCAACGGCAGACGCCTTCACCTTGCTGGATCTGTTTGAATCCAAGCTGGAAAAGCATCAGGGCAATCTGATGAGAAGTGCGGTCGAACTGGCGAAGGAATGGCGCACTGACCGCATGTTGCGGCGCCTGGAAGCCATGCTCATCGTTGCCGACGGCGCGCATACCCTGGTGATTACCGGCAATGGCGACGTGCTCGAACCCGAAGAGGGCATTGCCGCCATCGGTTCCGGCGGCGCGTATGCCCAGAGTGCGGCGCGGGCGTTATTGGAAAACACCGATTTGCCGCCGCTGGAGATTGTCCGCAAGGCGCTGGAAATCGCCTGCGACATCTGTATTTACACCAACCGGAATTTCACCCTGGAGCGACTTGAAGCATGAGCGCCATGCTGACCCCGCAGGAGATCGTGTACGAACTGGACAAACACATCGTCGGTCAGTCCAGGGCCAAGAAAGCCGTGGCGATTGCGCTCAGGAACCGCTGGCGGCGCGCGCAGGTGGACGAACCCCTGCGTTCTGAAATCACGCCGAAGAACATTCTCATGATCGGCCCTACTGGCGTCGGCAAGACGGAAATCGCCCGTCGTCTGGCGCGTCTGGCGAATGCGCCTTTCATCAAGGTGGAGGCCACCAAATTCACGGAAGTCGGCTATGTCGGACGCGATGTCGATACCATCATCCGCGACCTGATGGAGATTGCCGTCAAGCGCCAGCGCGAAAGCGCCATGCAAGATGTCCGTCGGCGCGCCGAGGATGCCGCCGAGGAACGGGTGCTGGACGCGCTCTTGCCGCCCGCGCGCAATGCGGGCTTTTTCCCGGCGGAGACGGGCGAGAGCACGGAGAGCGGTACGCGGCAGAAATTTCGCAAGAAGTTGCGCGAAGGCGAACTCAATGACAAGGAAATTGAAATCGAGATCGCGCTGCCTTCCATGCAGGCGGAAATTTTCGCGCCGCCCGGCATGGAAGAATTGACCAGCCAGATTCAGGGCATGTTCCAGAACATCTCCGGCGGACGCAGCAAAAACCGCAAGCTGAAGATAAGGGAAGCCCTGAAACACCTGACGGACGAAGAAGCCGCCAAGCTGATCAATGACGAGGATGTCAAATCGGAAGCGCTGCAAAACGTCGAACAGAATGGCATCGTCTTCCTCGACGAAATCGACAAGGTTGCCAGCCGCGGCAGTGCGCACGGCGCGGACGTTTCCCGCCAAGGCGTACAGCGCGACCTGCTGCCGCTGGTCGAAGGCACGACGGTGTCCACCAAATACGGCATGGTGCGCACCGACCACATCCTGTTCATCGCCTCCGGCGCTTTCCACCTCGCCAAACCTTCCGACCTGATCCCCGAATTACAGGGACGTTTCCCAATCCGTGTCGAACTCGATTCCCTGTCGGTGGCGGATTTCGAGCGCATCCTCACCCAGACCGACGCCTGCCTCACCCGGCAGTACCAGGCGCTGATGGCGACCGAATCCACGCAACTCGAATTCGCCGCCGATGGCATCAGCCGTTTGGCGGAAATCGCCTTCCAGGTCAATGAAAAAACCGAAAACATCGGCGCGCGCAGGCTCTACACCGTGCTGGAAAAACTGCTGGAAGAAGTCTCCTTCAAGGCGGGTGAACCCGCGCCAAGCGCCATCGTCATCGACCGCGATTACGTCGACGAACGCCTGAAGGAACTGGCGGCGGATGAAGACCTGTCGCGCTACGTGCTGTGATGGCGATCAGGCATCGGGGATCAATGCCCAGAAAAGAATGGCGGTTCGAGAACCGTCCATGCGAATATCGTTTGCGGGGAAACCGTCACTTTTGATCGTGCGCCGCCCATCGCAGGGCCAAGGCAATCGCGTGAATGCCGTCATCGTATTTTCGGTTCGCGCCGCCGCTTGCCGTCCGCTCTCCCGCTTGGCGGGAGAGTGTGCCCCATTCCCTCATCCCTTTCCAAACGGGGAAGGGAGGGATTTGCCGCCCTTTCCCTCTGGGAGAGGGGAAAACGGGCATTCATGCGATTGCCCTGTTGCCAGGACTTGCTTTTCTTCTGGTTTTGTGGAAAATGCCTCCTTTTGCCGTTGGGCAAGTTTCTGATCGGATCCATGCTTTCAGCAAAGGGTTTCAGGGCTTGGTTTTTCCGGCTTGTCGTGCCCGTCGTTCATGGGCTTGAGTGTGTGTCGGCCGCAAGGGCAGGCTTTGGGAGTGTCGTGTGATGTCTGAAACTGAATTGATTGAGTCTGGGGAAGCGGTTGCGCCTGGAGAAGTGGTGGTTGAATCCGCGCCTGTATCTTTTGTCGATCTGGGTTTGTCGCCGCCCATTTTGCAGGCGCTGGCCGATGTGGGCTATGAAACGCCCTCCTCCATCCAGGCCGGGTGCATTCCTGTCCTGCTGGCGGGCAAGGATCTGTTGGGCATGGCGCAAACCGGAACCGGCAAGACCGCTGCGTTCGCGCTTCCCATCCTGAACAAGCTGGATCTGGACAACGCGACGCCGCAGGCGCTGGTGCTGACGCCGACCCGCGAACTGGCCATCCAGGTGGCGGAAGCCTTTGGCCGTTACGCTCGGCATCTGCCCGGATTCCACGTGCTGCCCATTTACGGCGGACAGAGTTATGGCATCCAGTTGAAGCAACTGGCACGCGGCGCGCATGTCATTGTCGGCACGCCGGGGCGCATCATGGATCATCTGGAACGCGAAAGCCTGTCGCTGGCGGGATTGAAGACGCTGGTGCTGGATGAAGGCGACGAAATGTTGCGCATGGGGTTCATCGACGACGTGCAATGGATACTCGAACACACGCCCACCGAACGCCAGACGGCGCTCTTTTCCGCCACGCTGCCGGAGGCCATCCGCCGCGTGGCGCAGAATTATCTGCTGGCGCCGGAAGAAGTCAGCATCAAGACCGCCACCCAGACCGTCGCTGCCATTCGCCAGTGTTACTGGCAGGTTTCCGGTCTGCACAAGCTCGACGCGCTGACGCGTATTCTCGAGGTGGAAAGCGAACTCGACGCCGCCATCATTTTCGTGCGCACCAAGTTATTGACCGAGGAACTGGCCGAAAAGCTGGAAGCGCGCGGTTGTTCCGTCGCCGCGTTGAATGGCGACATGAACCAGCAGGCGCGCGAGCGCGTCATCGAGCAGCTCAAGTCCGGCGGCCTGGACATCGTGGTCGCCACCGATGTCGCCGCGCGCGGCATTGACGTGCCGCGTGTCAGCCATGTGATCAATTACGACATTCCCTACGACGCCGAAGCCTATGTGCATCGCATTGGCCGCACCGGACGCGCCGGACGCGCCGGAACCGCCATCCTGTTCGTCGCGCCGCGCGAAATGCGCATGTTGCGCGCCATCGAACGGGCGACGCGCCAGCCGATCGAGCATCTGGTTCTGCCCACGCAGCAGGCGGTGACGGATCGGCGCGTGTTCCTGTTCAAGGAGCGCGTCGCGCAGACGCTGACCACGGAAGACCTGGATTTCTTTGAAAACCTGGTTTCCGAACTGGAAACGGAACAGGAAGCCGCGCCGGAACGCATCGCTGCCGCGCTGGCCTTTCTCGCGCAAAAAGAGCGCCCCTTGCGCCCGGAAGAAAAACCGCAACACGCCAAAAAGCGCGAATACGCGGAATTTGCTCCGCGCCCGCCGCGTTACGAGCGTGGAGAGCGCCATGAGCGTCCGCCGTACCGCGGACAGTCTGCCTCCCTGGAAGAGGTCAGCGAAGATGATCGCGGCAATGCCGTGGTAATGACGCGCTACCGCATCGAGGTTGGGCGCGCGCATGGCGTTTCGCCCAAGGACATCGTTGGCGCGATTGCCAATGAGGGGAATCTGCCCAGCCGCCTGATTGGGCGCATCGATCTCTACGAGGACTACAGCACTGTAGACCTGCCCAACGACCTCTCAAGGGAAACCATGCAGATCCTGCGTTCCGCCTGGGTGCGGCGGCGGCAGCTCAATCTCGCTCCTGATAACGGCGCGCCGCCGCCGCCCAGGCGTCCCGGCGGCGCGCGTTCGCATCACAAACCCCCCTACGGCGGCGAACGCTTCGGTGCCCCGCGCGACGACGATTTCCACGCCAGCCCAAAACCCTGGCGCAGCGAACGCGCTGGCGGGCGATTCAATCGCAACGGCAACAAGAAGTAGGATAAGCACCCGCGCGGCGCAAGGCGGATTTCGTCGTGCGCCGTTGTCCTGTCTCTATATCAGGATGAAGCGATGGTTGTGCGCTTCCGCCTTGAGTGCCTTGCGCGCCATGACGACGGGAAAGCTGATCAGGCAGACGTTCCATTGCCGTCTGTCCTGGGTGACCATCAGGGGCAGACGCCATTCTTCTTCGTCCTTGCTGCCTTCCTGGACGAGAAAACCGTCATTCATGCTGATGCGCATCAGGTGTTGCGGCGAGTAGAGCCATTCGCGCAGGCTGGAAAGCACCTGATCGGCGCTCTTGTTGAGGTAGGCGCGCACCAGGGGCGGCGTTTTGCCCTGCTGCATGACGTCGGCCTCTTCCGCATGATGCCCCGTCACGCCAGCCGCCTGGAGCAGTTCATATTGCGCGCGCGCCTGTTCCAGTTTTTTTTCATAGTGCAGGTTTTCGTTGGCGAAACTTTGCAGGAGGCTGTCGAAAGCCGCCTCCTTCAATGTCTGGCGCACCCGGCTTGGGCTGAGCGCCAGACTGCGCACCGTGTGGTCGGTAAACACCTGTTTGTTTTCCGGCGCCTGCTTGATGCGGACGCCCAGCAACGCGTAGAGGCGCGGGGCTTCGGCTTCATACGTCGGCAATTCGTTTTTTACCGCCAGGCTGCGTCCCAGACAGGAGGGGATGTCCTCAGGACTGGGAAAGATGCGGGAAAGGAGAAAATGCTCGCTGTCCAGCGCCACCGGACCGGGCACGATGTCCAGGCTTTGTTCGTAGTAGGCGCGCGCAATCTTGATGGCGGGCAACAGGACTTCCCGGTAGTTGCCTTCATCCGCAATCCGCATGTCGGTCATTTCCACCACATGCGCCAACAGTTCCGCGCCTCTCTGTTCCCTTGGCGAAACTTTCTGCTGCGTTTCCTCGCGCCCCAAAAGGCCGGTGATTTTCCTGATAAGGCTCATGCGCACTCCATACGTAACGAATGACAGGATGCACATCTCTGCGCCCTGTCCGTTGGAAGCGAGATTATAGACCAGCAGAACGGTTGTTCGCCTGTCATTTATGGAGAAGTTCAAAAAAATGATGCGCCAGCGGCGAATCCGGCGGCCAGTTGCGCAAAAATCGCCGGCAGTCGCGCCGATGCGCGCGCGTAAACGTCAGGTGCTGGCAGTGCGCGCGCATGGCGTCCAGATCGATGAGCGCCCAGCGCGCTTCCTTTTCATGCCATATGAGATTGCTGCCCTTCATGTCGCCATGGCTTAGACGCGCGCGGACAAGATCGGCAAACAACGCGCCGACGGCGGCGATTTCCGCCGCGTTCGCCGCCGTGTCCCCCGCTTGCAGGCGATGCAGGATATCCTCGCCCGGCAGGTATTCCATTACCAGATAGGCCACGCCGGAAAACCAGAACCAGCGGCGTTCGATGAGCGCCAGCGGCCTTGCCGTGGGAATGCCCAGCGCCAGCAGGCGATTGCCTTCGCGCCAGGCGTGCCAGGCGCGGCTCCTGCGCCAGAAACGGCCCAGGGCGTGGCGGAAATGCTTGATGTTGTAACGCTTGACGATGAATGTCCGTCCCGACGCTTCCACCCGCGCAACCGTGGCCGTGCCGCCGTCCTTGTATAGATGTCCTGCGGCGATGCAGGCGTCCGGGTTTTCCAGGATCGGCGCGATGCCCTCTTCGGCGTCGCGGCGCGCCACGCAAAACCCGAAAGCGCCTTGCTTGCGGACATGGAAGCTACTGCATTCGCGCGTGATTTTTCTCAGCCAGTCGCGCAGCCGCGCCCGTCTTTGCCGGGCCACTGCCCGCCGGAGGGCGGACGCCTCCATCCTTGCGCCGGAATCCGGATTTTGCGCGCGATATGCCGCCAGCGCGCCGGACAATCCGGCTTCCATGCCTATCGGCCACTGCGCGCAGAACATGCCGAGGTTCTCCAGCGCCAATCCCGGCGACAGCGCCCGTCCCGGCATTTCCGCGCGAATGCCGCCGCCATCGACGAAACAAAGCTGTCCGTCCTGCAACAGCAGATTGTCGGGATGCAGGTCTTCCTGCCACAGCCCGCGCGCATGCAGACGGGCGATGGCGCGCACGGCGGCGTCGATGTCCTCCGCGCCCGGAGCGCGCGCGTTTTCCAGGAATTCAAACAGCAGCCAGCCGCCATCGCCCGCCACGTATTCCGCCGCCAGCAGGGCTGGCGCGGGCAAGTCCTGTGCCGCCAGCAGAAGCGCGCCATTTTGTTCCCGCGCGAACTGCCGCGCCGCTTTCTTGCCCATCAAGAGCTTGGCCAGCACCTGCCGCCGCGCGCCTGTCGCGTCTTGCCAGACGCCCCGTCCTACATAACGCTGTCCCGGCAGAACGCGCAACCACGCTTCCAGGCGCAATACGCCCGCCGAAGCCAGCGGGATCGCCAGCGGCAACGCCACGTCACGTCCGCCATGGGCGAGATCGGCAAGACAGAAGACAGGAAGGGCGATGGACATGGGCGATGCCAAGGAACAATGAACCTGCGCGATGGACGACAAAGGCGGCGGTCGCCGCGCCATCCCGCAAGGATGACGCTGGATTCTACCGCAATCTTCCGCCTTTCGACTTCGATTTCAACGCCGCTGCCAAGGCAATCGCACTGTCTTTCCCTGATTTCAGACACGGCATATGCGGGTTTGAGGTTTTTGTAGAGTTCCAGCCGCTCTTTCCCCCAGGCTCAGGAAATGTCCCGCGCCCACATGCGCGCCGTAATAGGGCGTTGCCCGATCCTAACGGGCGCGCCGCCATTGACGCTCGCCTTCGCCACGCCCGCCTGACCAGGCGCGCCGTGCTGCATCACCGTGCCGCCCATGCCGCCTGCTTCGCCCGATACATCGTCCACGGCTTGCGCAACCGGAGAATTTATCGTCAGAGTGCCCAAGCAGAGGACGAAAAAACATTCCTGCGCAAAGACATGGAAGTCTTCCGAAAATTGCAAAAACGAGGGAGTGCATGGTATAAAAAACACCCGGAGCAAAAATCAGCGACAGCCCTTCAGGGTTGTCGCTGATTTTTGCTCTTTTATGCGTGTGTCGCTGTCAATATCGTTACTTGCGCGATTTTTTTGCAAAACAAAGCACCAGCAGGTCCATGTCATGCCTAATGTGCCGTACAGGAAAAAATGTTTTTCGGGTCTCGTTCTCACGGGATTCTTGTTTTTTGCCACGCCCTCGCTGACGCAGGATGCCGCCCCTTTGCCGCCTGCGGTGACGCAGGCGCTGGCGGCGGCGCGGATACCCGAAAACTCAGTGGCCATCGTGGTGCAGGGCGTCGATCAGAAAGCGCCGCGCATCCACCATAACGCGCGGCTTTCCATGAATCCGGCTTCGGTGATGAAGCTCGTCACCACCTATGCCGCGCTGGGTATGCTCGGTCCGGCGGCAAGTTGGCAGACCGGTTTCTGGAGTGTTGCTGAAGTGGATGAAACCGGGCGTCTGCCGGGGCATCTGTATCTGAAGGGCAGCGGCGATCCCGCTCTTTCCCTGGAACACTTCTGGATGCTGTTGCGCCAGTTGCGCGCGCGCGGCGTGCGTCACATCAATGGCGATCTGGTGCTGGATCGTTCGCGCTTCACCCTGCCGCCGCATGATCCCGCCGCTTTTGACCGGCGTCCCCTGCGCGCCTACAACGTTGGGCCGGACGCGCTGCTCGTCGATGCCAACGCCTTGCGTTTTCTCCTGCGTCCGGAAGGCGAGCAGGTGCGTTTCTTCCGCATCACACCGCATGACAATCTGGAAGTCGATGCCCGGATTACGCTCGGCAAGGGCGGCTGCATCGGCTGGCGCGAACGCCTGAACTTCGTCTGGCAGAAAAACCGGCTGGAAATCAGCGGCAGTTATCCGGCAAGTTGCGACGAACAAAGCCTGTTGCTTGCGCCGCTGTCGCCGGAAGCGCATGTGCGGGGGGTATTCCGCGCGCTCTGGCGGGAAATGGGCGGCACGTTGCGCGGCAAGGTGCGAACGGGAAAGACGCCCTTCGAGGCGCGGCAACTGGCGGTGCAGTATTCGCCGCCCGTCGCGGAAATCGTCCGCAACGTCAATAAATGGAGCAACAACGTGATGGCGCGCCAGCTCTTGCTGGCGCTGAGCGGCGAAGAAGGCACGCCGGAATCCGCCGTGCGGCAGACGCGGGACTGGCTGTACGCGCAGGGACTCGATTTTCCCGAACTGGTGCTGGAAAACGGCTCCGGCCTTTCACGCCAGGAGCGCGTCAGCGCCCAGAGCCTCAACCGTTTGCTGATCCACGCCTGGCAAAGCGCGATCATGCCGGAATTCATCGCCTCGCTGCCCATTTCCGCTGTCGACGGCACCATGCAGAAGCGTCTGCGCGGCACGGTCGCTGCTGGTCGCGCCCACATCAAGACCGGCTCGCTGAACGGCGCGAAGGCCGCCGCGGGCTATGTGCAGGATATCCACGGCAAACGCCATGCCGTCACTTTTCTGATCAACCACGCCAATGCCGCCCAGGGCGAAAAGGCGATGGACGCCCTGCTGCTGTGGGTAGTCGAACCGGGCGGCGGCGAAGATTAATGTGTCTTTTGCAGGTAGCGGCAAGACGCGGCGAGGCCGATCGCCACGGCGAACCAGAGTGTGCTTGCCCGGATCAGGATGGTCGTGGCGACGGCTTCCGGCCCGGACATGCCGAAGAAGACCAGCAGCCCGCCCATGACCGCTTCCGCGCCGCCCAGTCCGCCGGGCAGGAAGCTCAGCGCGCCCGCCAGCATGGAGACGGCATACACGAAAACGGCCTGGGCGAGCAAAGTCTCGTGTCCCATCCAGCGGATCAACAGGTACAGGGCGAAGGCTTCCGCAAACCAGGCGATTAGGCTCAGGACGGACGCGGCGGCAAACAGGCGCGCGGAATGGCAGCGGCGGGTCTGGCGCAGAGTGTGCAGGAAATAGTGCAGCAGGCGCGCAACACCGCCTTCTCCCCGGACGCGCCGCGCGAGTCCCTCCTGGAGGCGCTGGCTGAACACCAGGAGGAACGCCAGCAGCATGCCCGCCGCGCCCATGATCACCAGCCAGCGCATCGAGGGATGCGCGGCCAGGCCGATGAGCACCAGCAGGAGAATCGCCAGGAGGTCGGAGAGGCGCTCGCTCAGGAATGCCGCGAGGCTGTCCGGAAAGGGTACCCGCCAGCGTTGCAGCCAGAGACCGCGCAAGGCTTCCCCCGCCTTGCCGGGCGTGGCGGTCAGCGCAAAGCCCGCAAGGTAGATCCGCAGACTGGGCCGCCACGCGACGCGATGCCCCAGCGCGGCGAGATACATTTGCCAGCGGATGAAGCGCAGGGCGTAATTGACGAGAGACAGGACAAGGGCAAGGCCGATCCCGGCCAACCCGATCTTGCGCGCGGCGGCGGCGACATCTTCCCAGCCGCTCCAGAGCGCGAAGCCCAGATAGCCGAGGATCGCCAGAAACACCGGCCAGAGAAGCGCCCGCAGACGCCCGCCCGAAAGCCATGCGGGCGTCTCTGGCGCGGCATCCAGGGCGGGAGAAGGCATCAGAGCTTCAACCGTTTGAAAATCGCGCGCGGAAGAAGCCGGATCGCGCACAGGATGAAATACCAGTAGAAGGGCGTGTAGAGCACGTCCGCGCCACGCTCGATGCCGGAGACGATGCGTTTCGCCACCGCTTCGGGCGTGCTGGTCAGCCAGCCCGGCAGCGGCAGGCCCCGCGTCATCGGCGTCGCCACGAAGCCGGGACGAATATCCGTCACCGTGACGCCGCACCGGAAAAGACGTGCCCGCAAGCCTTCGCAAAAGGTGGAAACCGCCGCCTTGGCGCTGCCGTAAACATAATTGCCGGGGCGTCCGCGATCGCCCGCCACGGAGGTAATCACCGCAAGCGCGCCGCCCTGCTGCTGTTCAAAACGAGGCGCCAGACTTGTCAACAGCGCGATGACGGACAGGCCATTGACGCCGAACTCGCGCAAGGTCAGCGCCGCGTCCCGCTCGCAGGCGGCCTGGTCGGGCAGTGTGCCGTGCGCAATCAGGGCGATGTCCAGACCCTGGAACGCATGGAAAGCTTCACGGATCATCCCGGCATGGGCGGGCGTGTCGCTCGCGTCCATCTGGAAGGGAATGACTTCGGACGCGCCGCGCGCGCCCAGGTCGCTTGCCACGGCGGCGAGCTTTTCGGCATCGCGCGCCGCCAGGAAGAATCTGGCGCCATCCGCCGCCCAGCGGCGGGCGCAGGCGGCGGCAATGGCCGAGGTCGCGCCGACGATCAGAACACGTTTCATTGGCTGACCCGCCTCCAGCGCATGTGATGGAAAAATGGTTGACACGCAAATGATAATGATTATCATCGACAAAGACAAGAGGAACTCCGATTGACCGTTATTCTTCGGGGTGAGAGCGCTGCGGCAATCCGCCCGGTTCGCGGATTGTTTCGCTTCGCTTGCAATGACAGCGGATTCGACCGGAGATTCCCGGAGCGCCAAGTATGTCAAATACGCGGACGACTCCGGATTGCGCCAAAAGCGCAGATTGCATCCCGCATCCCGACGACGATACGAACAGGAAACCTCCATGTGGAACGCCGCGACGCCAGACGCCTTGACCGTGCCGCCCGGAAACGCGCGGATCGATTTCCCGATCGTGTTGTTGTCGTTTGCGCTTTTCCTGTCCTTCTTCACGACGGCATGGGTGGCGGAAGACGCCTACATCACCTTTCGCGTGGTCGACAACGCGTTGAATGGTCACGGCCTGGTCTGGAACCCTGGCGAGCGGGTACAGGTGTATACCCATCCGCTCTGGTTCTTCCTGCTTCTGGCGGGCAGTTCCCTTTATGACAACCCTTACGTCGCATGTCTGGTCATCAGCGCCCTCTGCGTTGTCGCAACCTTCTGGCTGGCGCTGAAAACCCTGCGTCCCTGCGGCGTCCTGTCTTTTCTCGTTCTCTTTTTGCTTTTCTTCTCCAGGGCTTTTGTCGATTACATGACCTCCGGCCTGGAAAATCCCCTGGTTTATCTTTTCGTCGCGCTCTTCCTGTGGGTCTATCTCGAACGGGAAAAACACCGGCATTGCCTCTTCTTCCTGACGCTCATTGCCGCCGCGATGTATCTCAGCCGCCCGGATTCCATCGTGCTGATCTTCCCGGCGCTCCTGCATGTGTTCCTGGCGGATGAAAAACCCTGGCCCCGAAAAATCGCTCTTCTGCTTCTGGGGGGACTTCCCGCGCTTGCCTGGGTTCTGTTTTCCCTCGTCTACTATGGCGCGCCAGTGCCCAATACCGCGCTGGCGAAGGTCATGACCGGCATTTCGACCGCGGAATATCTTGCGCAGGCCGTCCAATATACGCTCCATACCCTGCAGACGGACACGGTCACTGTCGTTTTGCTGCTTGCCGGTTGCCTCGTCGGCTTTTGGCAATCCTCCTGGCGTCTGAAGGCGCTCTCATTGGGCATTTTTCTCTGGTTCGCCTATCTCGCCGCGGTCGGAGCCGACTACATGGCCGGACGGTTTTTCAGCATTCCCGTTCTCTTTGCCGTCCTTACCCTCGCCCGCGCGTTGCGTGATCGTCCGTTCGGCAAGCCTGGCGTCGTCCTGCTCGTTGCCCTGGCGCTCGCCCTGCCGCAGGCGCGGTTCACGCTTTTTTCGCCTGTCGCGTACAACAGCCGGGAAATATCGCCGTTCGGCGTTGCCGATGAGCGCGGATATTATTATCCAGGCACGGGATTGCGCCCGGCCTTGAAAAGAAGCGGCGAAGTGACGGCGCAGCATTTTTGGGTTTCTCTTGGAGGGGCGCTCAAGGACGCCATGATTCCGGGGGGGGGCGTTTATGTCGCCTGTCAGATAGGAATGCTGCCCTATACGGCAGGCGCGGATTTTCACTGGGTAGACGCGCTTGCGTTGTCCGACGCCTTTCTGGCGAGACTGCCCGCGCGTTCAGGCAATCGCGTCGGCCATTATGAACGCGCCCTTCCTCCGGGCTATCTGGAATCCGTCCTGACGAAACAGAATCGTGTCGCCGACCCGGCGCTCGCCCGTCTTTATGATGACGTTGCGCTCGCAACCACCGGGGATATCTTCCGTTGGGAACGTCTCGCCGCCATCTTTCGCCTGAACACGGGCTTTCATCGAAACGCCGCAGCGAATTTCGACCGGGAAGCCGTTGGTCTTCCCGGTCTTCCCGT
>JAIRLE010000106.1 GCA_031259605.1 Zoogloeaceae bacterium | reverse complement strand
TTCGATAGACGGACGTTGCCCCGCTGCCGTGGCAGACAGTCCTCAATCTGGTGGTATTGCGCTTCAGTGAGTTCCATCTGCGAAGTATACCTTCTTGAACAGTAGTGTGAACACGCCCTGGGTTATAACAATCATGCCAAACAATTGATCTACGAAGTCGTTACCGTCACGGAAACGGGATTGTGTTGTCTGTCGACCAATCAGGCGCCCAGTGAGTAATCACATCCTCATCATATCCAAACCCAGACAAAATTCCCGTTCATCGTGCGTCGCCGGTTCAGCGCCGGATTTTCAGCCAGGTGTTGAAATGACCCATTTCGACCTCATCGAGACGACCGACCAGCGCCAACAACTTCAGGCGCGCCAGGATGTACTGGTAGCGTCCCCGGTTCAGGTCTTGCCGGGCGGCGGCCAGATCCCGTTCCGCGTTGAGGATGTCCAGCGTGTTCCGGGTTCCGGCCTGAAACCCCTTTTTGGTGGAAAACAGGGTTTGTTCGGCGGATTTGACCGCCTGTTCATAGGCTCGCACCCAATGTACGCCCTGGGAAGCCGCGTCGAATTCCTTCCTGACTTCCAGGCTGATTTCGCGCCGCGCCGCTTCCTGTTGCTGACGCTGCTTTTCCAGCATAGCTCTGGCCTGACGCACCGTGGAATTGACGTAGCCGCCGGAGAAAAGCGGGATATTCACCTGGATGCCGATCATTCTGGTGTCGTATGCGCTGCCGATGCTGGTATCGTAATCGCTATCGCTTCTGGAACGTTGCGCGACCAAATCCACCGTTGGAAAATGTCCGGCGCGGGCTTTCCAGACTTCCTGTTCGGCGGCGTCGACATTGGCCTTCAGCGCCTTGAGGTGTGGGTTGACCGACTCCGCCATCTGTATCCAGTCTTCCAGACGTTCGGGATCAGGCCGCAGCAACTGAAGGCGATCGGAATTCAATGGGGCCAGCGGCGTCAAGGGACGGGCAACGATGGATTGCAGGGCGTCCCGCGCGTATTCCAGACGGTATTCCAGTTCCATCGCCTGTGCCCTGGTCAGGTCGAGGCGCGACTGGGCTTCGTCGATGTCGGTGCGTGTCCCGGCACCCGCGACAAACGCTTTTTGCGCGTAATTCAGTTGTGCCCGGCAAGCGTCTTGTTGCGCCTGGTTTACATCCAGTTCCGATTGCGCGAGCAGCACGTCGAAATAAGCCGTGCCGACCCGGACGGCCACCTCCTGTACCGCGTTTTCCAAAGCGGCGTCGGCGCTTGAGACCTGCGCGCGGGATTGCCTGTACAGGGCAAAATTGTGAACGCGAAACAGGGGTTGCCGCAAGGAAAGAACATAGTTATGACTGTCATAGTCGTTTTCGCTTCTTTGCGTACCCCAGGTACTCTGGCTGACCTGTTCCGTCGTTTTTTTACTTTGGGAACCGCTCCAGGACAGATTCGGCAATAACTGCGCCCTGGCCTGCGGCAACAATTCACGCTGCGCTTCTGTCTCCGCCCGTACCGACAGGAACAGCGCGTCGGAGCGCAACGCCTCCTGGTACAGGCTCAACAGATCGTCCGCGCGCGCCGACAGCGCCACGCCCATCAACAGCCCGCATCCCGCCGCTCGCCAGAACCGCATCATTCTTCCTTCATGGACACGGCAATCCGTTTCAGAAGCGGACGCAGCAGATAGGTCAGCATCGAGCGTTCGCCCGTGATGATGATGACTTCCGCCGGCATTCCGGCCTGCATGTGCCGGGAACCCAATATCTTCATGCCTTCTTCCGTTACGGAAACCCGCGCCAGATAATATGGCGAACCATTATTCTGATCGTACAGCAAATCCCCCGAAACCGATTCCACCTTACCCGGAACGACCAATTGCGGGCTGTGGGCGAAGGCGGAAAAGCGCACGTCCGTTTCACGGCCAGGCCATACCCGATCGATGAGATGTGGCGGCACCTGGGTTTCCAGCAGCAGGGTTTCATCCTGCGGCACGATGTCCATGATTTTTTGTCCGGGCGTGATGATGCCGCCGACCGTCTGGACAACCAGGCCAACCACCTGGCCTTCGGCGGGCGCGCGGATCACGGTGCGCTGCAAGTCGTCGCTCAGGGCCTCGAAACGCTCTTTTTCCGCCTGAACCTGGCTGCGCACGTCCGCCAGTTGCGCATCGACTTCCTTGCGGAATTCCTGTTGGCGTTGCAGGATGCGCAGCCGCATTTCCGCGGAAGCGCGGCGCGAACGTTCAATGTTTCCCTGCAAATCGGCGATGGCTCCCAGAGTTTCGGCCATTGCCCGCTCCAGCGCCAGCAAGTTGTTTCTGGGCGCATAGCCTTCTGCGACCAGATCGCGCATTCCGCTGGATTCCTCACGCAACAGGTTCAATTGCGCGCGCCGGGATTCCAGCAGTCCCCGGTAGCCTTCGATGGAAGCGGCGTAACCGCGAATGGATTCTTCCATGGCGCTGATTTCCGCTTCCAGCGCCATGTGGCGCGAGGCAAACAGTTCTTCCTGATTGCGCAGCATGTCGGCTGCCATCGGGTCTTTGTCCTTCGCCTGCAAGAGATCGGGGTGGAAGCGGATTTTTTCCTGCTTCTGTTCCGCAATCAGACGGTTTTCCATGGCGCGCAAGGTGTAATAGCGCAGGCGGGCGCTTTCAAAATTGGCCTGGGTAGCCGCCGCGTCGATTTCCAGCAGCGGGTCGCCATTCCTGACGAACTGTCCTTCCCGGACATGCACGGCCTTGACGATGCCGCCGGAGAGGTGCTGCACGGCCTTGCGCTTGGTGTCGATGGCAACCATGCCGTTGGTCGGCACACCTTCATTCAGGGGCGCGAAAGCCGCCCAGAGCAAAAAACCGCCGAATCCCACGCCCAGCACCCAGAAGCCCAGACGGGTCGGCGAGCGTGTATCGGTCGGCAAATCGTGCTCGCTTTCGGCGTTCACGCTTTCCGGGATGACGCCGGGGCGGGGTTTGAGAAAATCGACGATGAAATCAACGGCCTTGCGTGGCGAAATCATGAATGAGTCTCCAGAAAATTTACCCCCCGCCTTTTCAGGCGGGCATGGGAGAAGGCAATGCGCCTCCCGTGTCGCCGACGGGTTTTATGCTGCCGACAGGCCAGGGTTTGCCGAGGCGCGCTATCCGTCCTTGTTCGAGCGTCAGCACACCATCCATGACCGCGAGAATCTGCGAACGATGGGAAATCAAAACGAGGGTGGTTCCATTTTGTTTCAGCGCCAGGACAACCCGCAACAAGGCGCGTTCGCCCGCGTCATCCAGATTGGCGTTCGGCTCGTCCAGGACGACCAGACGGGGATTGCCGTAGATGGCGCGCGCAAGGCCGATGCGCTGGCGCTGTCCGCCGGAAAGAAAGCGTCCGCCATCGCCAATCTGCGTGTCGTAGCCTTCGGGAAAGCGCAAGATCATGTCATGGATGTCGGCCTGACGACTGGCCGCGATGACCTTGTCGGCGTCCATTTCGCCAAAGCGCGCGATATTCTCGGCGATGCTGCCCTCGAACAGTTCCACGTCCTGGGGCAGATACCCCAGATGGGAACCCAGGGACACGCGCTCCAGTTCCCGGACGGGAACGCCGTCGAGATACGCTTCTCCTTCCATTTCCGGCCAGATGCCCAGAATCAGGCGCGCCAGCGTGGATTTCCCGGAAGCGGACGCTCCGACGACCCCCAGCGCCATGCCGGAAGGAATTTCCAGGGAAATGTCCCGCAAAATGGGCGTGGCGCGACGGGCGCTGACCGCCTGCGCGTTGACCAGGCGCAGGGCGGCCCCGCGCGGCGCGTTTTCCGCAATGGCGACTGGTTTTCCGGCAAAAGGGTTTTCCAGCGCCGCTTCCAGATTGAGAAAGGAAGTCCGCGCCGCCAGGATGTCCCGCCAGGTATTCACCAGGACATCTATCGGATGTGTGGCACGGTTCATCAAAACATTGGCCGCAATCATCGCGCCGGGAGAAATCTCGCCATGAATGACCAGCACAGCGCCCGCGCCCAGGCTCAAGGACTGCTGAAAAAGACGCACGAAACGGGTCAGTGACTGCGCGCGTGCCTGGGCGTCCTGACCCCGGCGTCCGCAGACCAGGGATTTCAGGTGACGCCGCAACCACAGTTGCAGCATGTTCCCCAGCATTCCCATGGATTCCACCGCCGCCGCGTGACGCAGTTTGCCTTCCAGATAACGGGATTCCCACTGGTTTGCGCGCATGGATTCTTCCAGCGGTTCCTGCATGACCAGACTGGAAATGTAGGCGACGCCGCCCAATATCAGACAAAAGACAATCGCCAGAATACTCAGCCAGGGATGCAGGAAAAACAGCGTCACGATGTAAATCGGCGTCCAGGGCGCGTCCAGGAAAGCGAGCAGTCCCTTGCCGGTCAAGAACTGGCGAATCCGGGTCAGATCGCCAAAAAGATGGGCGCTCTCCTTGCCTTCATTTTTTAGTTCAAAGGCCCTTGCGAAGACGCGGGGATTCAGTTCCATATCCAGACGGACGCCCAGCCGGATCAGGAGGCGCGCGCGAACCCATTCCGAAAAGCTCATGACGCCCAGGAAGAAAAGCAGCATCAGCGTGACCGCAACCAGGGTAAAGCCGCTGTAACTCACCAGCACCCGGTCAAAAATCTGCAACATGTACAACGTGGGCGTCAGCATCAGTACGTTGATCAATGCCGTAAAGTTCAGGGCGGTACAGAATTCGCGGCGAAACGTGCACAGGAAGCGGCTCAGTTCGCTCCGTCGGGAAAAAGCGGAAATCCGTGACAGCAAGCCCATGCGCATTTTCCTGTCATGCCGTCGCGAGCGCGGGCGTCATGGCGGCTGGCGAATTTTGCGGCGTTGCCGATTTTTGCAACGCCGCCAGCACCTCGTCTCTGGGGCCGAACATTCTGACCTGCCCTTCCGCCAGCACCAACATGGAATCCGCAATATCCAGCAGGCTCAAGCGATGCGTGATCACCACCACGGTAACGCCTGTCGCGCGCAGTGTTTTCAGGGCATGAATCAGCGCGGCTTCACCCGCTTTATCCAGACTGGCGTCCGGCTCGTCCAGCACCACCAGGCGCGGGTTCCCGTAAAGGGCGCGGGCAAGTCCGATGCGTTGCCGCTGACCGCCGGAAAGAACGACGCCTTCCGCGCCGACATCCGTTTCATAACCTTGCGGCAAACCGAGAATGGCGTCATGCAGCCCGCTCTGGCGGGCGGCGGCCTCGATCCTGCCGGGATCCGGCACGCCGAACCGGGCGATATTTTCCGCAATCGTGCCTTCGAACAGCGCGACGTTCTGAGGCAGAAAACCGACATGCGGCCCCAATTCCTGCTTGTTCCATGAAGACACGTCTACGCCGTCCAGACGCACCGTGCCGTTGACGCAAGACCACGCGCCGACCAGAAGATGCGCGAGACTGGATTTGCCCGAAGCCGAAGGCCCCACGATAGCCAGCATCTTGCCGGGCAGCGCGCCAAACGAAACGCCCTGCAACACCACGATTCTCGTTCCCGGCGCATGTGCCGTCACCTGTTCCACCCGCAACACGCCTTTGGGCGGCGGCAACGGCAATCCCGCTTTGCGGGCGGGAATTTTATCCAACAGGATTTCCAGACGATTGAAGGCGTCTTTCGCTCCGGCCACCGAACGCCATCCGGCAATGACCTGCACCAGCGGCGCCAGGGCGCGTCCCGCCAGAATGGAAGCCATCAGCATCAATCCGGTGCTGCCCGTGAATTCGCCCTGCAACAACAACCAGCTTCCCAAACCCAGCATCAGCGAACTGCTGACCAGTTGCACATATTTCGACAGGGCGGAATAGACGCCCGCGCGGTCGGAAGCCCTCGCCTGATGGCGCAACATGTCGGTCTGCGTTTTCAGCCAACGCCGCCGCAAGGCGTCCGACATGCCCATGGCCTGCACGATCTCGCCATTGCGCAGCGAAGCCTGGACAAACGTCTGCGCCTGGGCATTCAGCCCGCTCGCCTTCGTCATGTCCGCGCCAGTCGCCTGTTTGTTGAGAAACGTGATGCCCCCCTGAAGCAACGCGCTGATGAGGCCGAACACGCCCAATACCGTATCGATCCAGAAAATGACGCCGATCAGGAGGAGCGCCATGGGAATATCCATGAGTCCGGCCATGAGATTTCCGCTGGTGAAATCCCGCACGGTGTCGAAATCCCGTAATCCGCGCAATCCGATATGTCGCTCGCCGCGCAAATTGACGAGGAACGCCGCCTCATAAACGCGGTTTGCCAGGGCATTGTCAAAACCTTCCGCCGCCTGACGCAACACGCCATGACGCGCCCATTGCAGCAATTCCAGCACCGCGTACGCCAGACCCAGCAACAGCGTCAGCATCGCCAACGTCATGAGGCTGCGGCTGTTGACCACGCGATCATAGACTTCCAGCATGTAAAAGGAAGGCGCCAGCATCAAAAAACCAATCACGACACTGAATCCAGCGGCGCGCACGAAAGCGGGTTTCTGCGCCCACAGTGCCTGACGTATTTCCGGAATTTGCTCGCCACTCATCTGGTTCATGTTTTCTCACGGGCAGAAACGTTCTTGCCAACAGCATTGCATGGAATCGCCGGGCAATGACAACGCGCACATCGGAACGTTCCCCGAACATCGATCTCGCCGTCTCTTCGGAAACTTCTCCTTGCGGGCGCGTCGCGCCCTTCGGCAAAAGTTCGTCGCAACGTCAGTGAGGCACATATCGCTGCCTGGCGTTACATACAACGACAGCACCCACAACCATCGTTACGTGCGAAGGCGGCAAGTATGTGGTTTTTTGCGTATGAAATCCAGAAAAATTTGCATGAACGCGACATCTTCTCCTCCGCAAGAAAGAAAAGACGCCGCCGCCCGATTTTTCCGCTGCTTCTCGCCTTGCGGGGAAGCGTTTTCTTTTCCCGCGGATGCCTGGGACGCAGTTTCCGGCGTTTTCGCTGGCTTGGGAAAGCGGATCCGGGGCGCGTCGGAGCCGTATGCCCTGAATGCCTCGTCGAGCGCGCGCTCCGATTGCCGCCACGATCCCGTTCGTGAAGATGGAGACCAGGCCGCCGATCGCCAGGGCGGCAGGGTGCGCTGTTCGCCGCAAGATATTTCTTGAGCATATGTTGACAAGAAAAACGTTTTCTGGACAATGCGCAGCCTGTGACGCTGGAAGACAGGTTCGACACGTTTTGATGGTTTCTTCACGATGAAAGGTTGGTCATGCGCGTGGAAGAGAATGACAAAGGTCTTGCTGCGTCCGTGAGCGAGGGGGCGTCGCCGGATGCGGGGCGGGCGCTCCCGGAAGGGCGTGGAGGCGGCGTCGGTCGCCGCACTGCCCGTGCGAGAAAATGGCGCTGGCTGTCGCGCGGTGCCCTTCTTCTCGTCATTATCATTGCCTCCCCCTTCATTTATGCGACCTGGGAGATTTACACGGCCATCAACGGTTTTCAGCCGCCGGAGATGGCGCGGGCGCAGCATACGCCCCGGGACGTCATTGGCGACCTGGGCGGAATGAAGGTGCGGATACCCCGGCATTACGCCGAGTATGTGGAATACGACGGCGATCCCGGCTTCGGCGAAAAGCGCAAGGG
>JAIRLE010000088.1 GCA_031259605.1 Zoogloeaceae bacterium | reverse complement strand
GTTGGGCGATAACTTCATATTCCTTCTCGGCATGAATTACGCCTTTCGCGACATCCTCGCCAACAAGCTGAAGAAATATGGCGTATTTTTCGCTCCTTGTCCTGTAGTCCGCTGGCGTTTCATCATCCCATCTTTCCAGACGCAGAGTGCCGTTTATGCGCTCCTCTTGGGGCCGTACCGGCCTCATTCCCGCAAGCCATGCCGCCGCGGCTCTGATAGAAAGTTTCTCAGGTAGTGGCTCATCCATGTTGCGCCCCTTTCACGCATCGCCCTTGAATCGGAAGCCGCGCCAGGCCGGGCAAGGGTTTCCCGGTTTTCGCCCTTGGTGATCACCCTTGGGCTAGGCGCGGCCAACTCGTCAAGCCCGGATCGGAATCACTTCCGCCCCGGCCTTCAATTTGTCCAGATAGTCCGCCCATGCCTGCATCATCTCCCGGCGATCCTTCAGGTACTTGGTGCGGTTGTATGCCGTCCCCAGGGCGTCCGGTACAGAGTGCGCCAGTTGGTGCTCGATGACTTCCGGCGGAAAGCGCAGTTCTTCCGCCAAGAGGGTACGCGCCATCGCCCGGAAGCCGTGTGAAGTCATTTCGGTTTTTGTGTCGTAACCCAATGTCTGCAAGGCACGGTTCAGCGTCGCGTTACTCATGGGGCGGCCAGGTCGCACGTTGGGGAAAACCCATTCCCCCGCGCCGGTCAATGGATGCAGTCCTTGCAGAATCGCCGCGGCTTGACGCGCCAAGGGAACAAGATGTTCGGTTTTCGTCTTGGTGACAAGATAGCGCCATTCGCCCCGCTCAAAGTCAATATCTGCCCATTTTGCCGCCCGTAGCTCTCCAGGGCGCACGAACACCAAAGGGGCAAGCCGCAAGGCCGCGCAAACCGCTGGCGTACCAGGATAGCCCGCGATTGCGCGTAGCAGGCGGCCAACTTCAACGGGGTCGGTGATGCTGGCGAAGTTCTTGCCCCGGTACACTTGCAATGCCCCGCGTAAATCCGGACAGGGATCGCGCTCTGCCCGCCCGGTCGCAATGGCATAGCGCATTACCTGTGAAATGTTCTCTTTTGCCCTGTGCGCCGTTTCAATCACGCCCCGGCCTTCGATGCGCCGCAAGACTTCCAGCACTATGGGCGCGGTAATTTCGACAATAGGGCTGCCGCCAAGCCAAGGAAAAATATCTTTCTCCAGACGGGCAATGACCTTGCTTGAATGGCTTTCCGCCTTGTCAGCCTTCCACATCTCAAACCATTCCCGCGCCACAACTTCAAACGAATTCGCCGCCCGTTCCCGTCCGGCGGCCTTCTGCGCCTTCTTAACCGCGCCGGGGTCTGCGCCATTCGCCAACAGCTTGCGCGCCGCGTCGCGTCGTTCGCGGGCATCCGCAAGGGTGATTTCCGGGTAAATACCCAGAGCCAGTAACTTCTGCTTACCCTCAAAGCGGTATTGCATCCGCCAGAGCTTGCCGCCGGATGGCGTGATGTATAGGAACAGGCTTTTCTCATCCGCAAGCTTGCGGGGTTTGTCGTCGGGCTTGGCGTTCTTGATGACGGTATCGGTAAGCATTTGATGGTATCCGCTTCGATGATTGTCTGGTATACCATCAAAAATACCATCAGATACCGCCGTATGTCAATACATCTTGCCGGATTGCATAGGACAAAGAAAAGGCCGGAAACCCTGTATTTACTGGAGTTTTCGGCCTTTATCGGACTGCTTCGGATGACATTTTGGTGGAGGCGGCGGGAATCGAACCCGCGTCCGCAAGTCCTCTGCAACACGATCTACATGCTTAGTCCGGTTATTTGGATTTGGTCCTGGCGCGCCAATCGGACAGGCTCGTTTCGGACGATCTGCTTTTTTTTCATGCTTGGTCGCGCAGCGAAACCAGGCCCTAGCTCATGTATCTGACTTTGCTGCCGGTTACCCGGCCCGGCCCATCAGCAAACCGGTGCAAAGCTCGCCGGTTTAGGCGGCGAGAGCGAAACGCTCGTCGTTGGCGTTTGTTTGTTTTCAGCGGATTTACGAGGTAACTGAACCTCGGCATGCACAACGTTGCTTTGCAACCCACGTCGAAGCCAGGTCGCCCCCGTTGTGGGTATGGATGATAACAGAAATCGAAGAACAGGTGACAGAAACAAGGAGACAGGTTAAATTGCCGCGCCTGCCTTTTTTGCCGACCTTGATGAACGAATTTGCCTGTCGTCGTACCTTTGCCATCATTTCCCACCCGGACGCGGGAAAGACCACGCTGACCGAAAAGCTGTTGCTGTTCGCGGGCGCCATCCAGATTGCGGGCAGCGTCAAGGCGAGAAAGGCTACGCGTCACGCAACCTCGGACTGGATGGAAATCGAAAAGCAACGCGGCATTTCCGTGGCTTCCTCGGTCATGCAGATGGAGTACCGGGGCTGCGTCATCAACTTGCTCGACACTCCTGGCCATCAGGATTTTTCCGAAGACACCTATCGTGTGCTCACCGCCGTGGACGCGGCGCTGATGGTCATTGACGCCGCCAATGGCGTGGAGGCGCAGACGCGGCGCTTGATCGAGGTATGCCGGGCGCGGCATACGCCCATTCTCACCTTCATCAACAAACTCGACCGCGAAGTGCGCGAACCGCTGGATTTGCTCGACGAAATCGAGGCAGCGCTGGCGATGCCCGCTTCGCCGCAGACCTGGCCGATTGGACAAGGCAAGCGTTTTCACGGCATCTACAATCTGCGCGATCATTTCATGCGCGTATTCCGCCCTGGCGAAGAACGGCGTCCGGAAGCGGACGAAATCCTCGATGGCCGCGATGCCGTGCTGCTTGCCGCCCGTTTTGGCGCGGAATACGCGACGGCGGCGCAGGAAATGGAACTGGTTACGGGTGCCATGCCCGCCTTTGCGCCGGAGGAATTTCTCGCAGGACGGCAAACGCCGGTATTTTTCGGTTCCGCCATCAATAACTTCGGCGTGCGGGAAGTTTTGGACGCCATCATCGATCTCGCGCCGCCGCCAGGATCGCGCCATGCGCTTTCGCGGGAAGTGCTGCCCGGGGAAGAAAAATTCTCCGGCGTGGTCTTCAAGATACAGGCCAACATGGACCCGGCGCACCGTGACCGCATCGCCTTCCTGCGCATCTGTTCCGGGCGTTTCGAGCCGGGGATGCGGCTCAAGGTGCGGCGCACGGGCAAGGAACTGCGTCCCGCCAATGTCGTCACTTTCTTGTCGCAGCGGCGCGACCGAGTGGATGCGGCATTTGCCGGCGACATCATCGGCATCACCACGCACGGCGGCCTGCAACTGGGCGACACGCTCACGGAAGGCGAAATGCTGCAATTTACCGGCTTGCCCTTTTTCGCGCCGGAACTTTTTTGCACACTGGAACTGGCCGATCCCATGAAAAGCAAGCAACTTGCCAAGGGACTGCGGGAATTGGGGGAAGAAGGCGCGATCCAGGTATTTCGTCCCCTGATGGGCAACCTGATGCTGCTGGGCGCGGTGGGGCAGTTGCAGTTCGAAGTCGTCACGCATCGCCTGAAAACCGAATATGGCGCGGAAACACGCCTCCTTGCCGCCAACTACAGCGGCGCGCGCTGGATTAGCTGTCCCGATCCGGTGGAGCTGAACCGCTTCATCCACGCCAACGGCGCAAAAATGTTCATGGACGCCGCCGACGCGCATGCCTACCTGATGACTTCCCGCTTCGATCTGGATTTGACGCGCGAACGCTGGCCGAACATCGAGTTCCACCTGCTGCGCGAACACGCGGGACTGGAATTCCGGCATCGGTAGCCGGAAAACCGCGCCGCCGCTTGCCCTGAGTTTTCGAGTGGCAACGCCACATCCCGCCCATAAAAGAGATACGATCCTAATCCTGACATTCGTTGACCCAAAGCAAGAAATTAGCGGCAGCCCTTCAGGGCTGCCGGTCTAACGTCATTGGGAAGGGGGTTCTCTCCCCAAAGAATGGCTACGGTCGAAACCCCGGTCGCAAGAATGGGGTCTCAACCTTCGTACCGCCCTGAAGGGCGGGGTTTCAAACCAGAGTTAGTTTTACGATGAAACCCGAAGATTTTTATGCCCGCCTGACGGCGCATCCGCGTTATGCCGCGCTCGCGTTTGCGCGGCGCGGATATGCGCGCCGCTTTGCCGGAATGGTCTTGCTGGCGTTCGCGGGTTATCTGTCGCTGGTGACCGGTGCGGCGGATTGGCTGGCGCGACCGGTGTGGGCGGGACTTTCCATGACCTGGCTGTGGCTGGCGACCTTCTGGTTCGCGCTTTTCATCATCGTGCTGGTCATGGACGTCGCCCGCGCCCTGCAAGAAATGGACATGCGGCTTGACGCCCTGACGCGAGAGGTGCGCGATGCGCCGGATTAAGGCTCTGGGCGGCGGACTGGCGCTCTTCGTCATGGGCAGCGAGACCGCACGGGCGCAGGCGGCGGGGGAGGAAATCGCCCGCCATCCTGCCAGTCTCGCGGTTATCGCGGCGTTTTTCGTGGTGACGTTCGTTGTGCTCATCGGCGCGCGCTGGGCGGTGGAACGGGCGCAGGCATTCTTGTATGCCCATAGCGAAATCAGTGACCCCGAAGGCAGATGGCACGGCCTTTCCCTGACCGGCGCGCATCTTTCCTCCGCTGTCCTGTTGGGTCTGCCCGCGCTCATGCTGGCACAGAAGGACGAAGCAGCGTTCATCTGGATTGCCGGATTGCTGGCGGGCTGGCCGCTTCTGTCCATGTCGCTCTCCGAGCGGCTGCACCACCTGGGGATGCTGACCTTTGCCGACGCGCTCGTCTGGCGGCGGCAAAGCCGCCCGCTACGCGTGTTGGCGGCGGTCAGCACGCTATTGCTGACCGTGCTGTACCTGACCGCCCAAATCATCGGCGCCGGACAGATTTTCGGCGCGTTGTTCGGCCTCGAATACTGGCTGGCGGTAATGATGATCGGCAGCCTGATGATGGCGATCGCGCTTCGTTGCGGACGGCTTGCGCTCACCTGGCTCGCCATCATCAAGACGATTGCCCTCTTGCTGTTGCTTGCCCTGCTGGCGGCACTCGTCTTATGGACATTCGGTTTTTCAGCGGTCGGGAAAAGTGCCGCGCGGCCGTTTCTTGCCGCCGCGTCCGCAGATTTCCTGGCGATGCGGACGCCGATGGATCGCTGGTCACTGGGAGTAACGCTGGCTTTCGGCCTGATGGGGCTACCGCATCTGTTGATGCGCTTTACCGCCGCCAGCGCCCGGAGCGCCCGCGTCGCGCGTCAGGGCGGGCTTTGGGCAGGCGCATGGACAGGCGTTCTTTCCGTCCTGCTGCTGATCGTCGGCCTGGGCGTCGCGCATTTGCCGGATACGACGGGCGTCGTGGGTGCCCTGACCCTGCGCGACAACAACGCCCTGGCGCTACTGTACCTGGCCGAATCCGTGGGCGGCGGCGCACTCATGGGCGCAACGGCGGCGGTCGTCCTGATCGCCCTGCTTGCCGTGGCGGTCAGCCTGGGACACGCGGCGGCGGCGGCGGTCGCGCATGACTTTTACGCCAGCGTATTGCGGGGCGGGCGAATAGGCGAGGCGCGCGAACTCGAATGCGCGCATCTGGGCATCACGCTGCTGTTCGTGTTCGCCATGCTCTTGGGCATCGCCTGCGCCGGGCAGAGCGTCGTCTTCCTTGTGGCGATCGCCCTGGCGATCGCCGCTTCCGCGCATACGCCCATGCTCTTGCTCTCCCTGTTCTGGAAGGGCTGCACCCGCCGCGGCGCATTCATTGGCGGCGTGTGCGGCTTGATCAGCGCCCTGATGCTGACGATCTTCTCGCCGCCAATTTGGGTCATTCTCCTGGGTCAGGCGGTCGCGCCATTTCCCTATGCCCTGCCGACACTCTTTTCCATGGGTCTCGCACTGTTCGCCGCCTGGGCGTTTTCCCTGGCGGACGGCAGCGCCCGCGCCCAACAGGAACGCGCCGACTGGCCCCGCCAACAATCCCGCGCCGAGACCGGCCTTTGATCGGTTCATCCTTCTTCTTTCTCTTCAGGATGGAAGGAAGCGGCAGGCGGCGAGATCAGGCTCCAGTCACTATCTTTTGTCTTTCATCCTCAATTCCCCATCATCTTTCCGGGGAATTTCCGCTCAATGGCGTTCTGGCGCACCAAATCCCTGATGCAGGAGCGCAGCCGCCTGGCGGTGTTCGTAGGGGGAAGGATGCGCGACGACGGCGGGACGGGGCGGAGGAGCGGCAACAGGCTGTTCCGGCGACTGGCGGCGGCGGAGAATCAGGTCTTCGTCCAGCAGTTGCTCGATGCGCGCGAAAACCTCAAGGCGCGAGAACGGCTTTTTCATGAAATCGTCCGCGCCCACCCGTGCGCCAAAGAATTGCTCCGTCGCCTGTTCGTTGCCACTCATCATGATGATGGGAATGCCCCTGGTGCGTTCATCGCGACGCAGGGCGCGCAGGGCGGCAAACCCGTTAATGCCGGGCAGCACGATGTCCAGAAAGATGAGTTCAGGATGCCGGGAAAGCACCAGCTTCAGACCGGATTCCGCATCCAGCGCCGTAATGGCTTCGCATCCGGCAGAACGCAGAATGCGCTTCAACGCCGTGACAACCGTTTGGGAATCGTCAATGATGAGCACCCGTGTTCCTTCACGTGGATTGACACGGGGACGAACGCGGCGTTCCGGCTGCTGGAGCAGGTCTTCCGCGCCATCCAGCGTGAGCGGCTGAACATCGCTAGGTTTGGAGAAAAGCGTGAGAAATTGGTCAAACAGGCTCATGACGCAGTGTTACTCCATGGAATATGCACAGGGACGCAAAGTCAAATAAAATGCACATTATATAACATGCTTCCCCGTTCTGGGAGAGACATTTTTACAAGGCAATCGCATGAATGCCGCTATCGTATCTTCGGTTCGCGCCGTTGTCTGTTTTTCTCTCTCCCGTTTGGCAGGAGAGTGTGTCCCCAATGGGGTGAAAGAGAGTGCCGCGCCTCCGGCGCAGCCGCAAAAATCCAGATGTCTGAAGGTACTCCAGCGGGGCGCCCCCTCCCGGCCTTCGACCGCCTTCTCCCGCGAGGCGGGAGAGGGGAAAACGGGCATTCATGCGGCTGCCCTGGACATTTTTGCGGATAGGCCACGGCAGGCAGCAAAAATTAGCGACAGCCCTTCAGGGCTGTCGGTCTAACTCCATTGGGAAGGGGTTTCTCTCCCCTCGAGAATGGCTACGGTCGAAACCCCGACCGCGGCCGGGGTCTCAACCTTCGCGCCTTTCTTACGGGCGGGGTTTCAAACCGGAGTTGGTTTTACGATGAAAAACTCCATCATTCATGGGGCGTCCGCTCTT
>JAIRLE010000178.1 GCA_031259605.1 Zoogloeaceae bacterium | reverse complement strand
CTTCCGATCTGCAATTGTCCTGATGCTTTTGCAGCAAAAGATTGACGCGCTGGGCGGCGCGGTATGATGCGTCCCGCCTGCCTGCGGCGCGCTGGACTGGTGATGGCTGGCGTAGCGCTCTTTTCCGGCTGCTCGTCGCTGAATCCCTTTGCCGCTTCATCGCCCAAGATGGCGGCGCTCCCTCCCGTCACGGCAACGGCGGAGGCGAGCGTCGACTGGGAGTATTCCATCGGCAAGGCAGGGGATTTCGTGTTTTATCCTGCCGTCGCCGGTGACGTCGTATTCGTCGCCGCCCAAGACGGCAGTCTCGCTCGCCTGGAAAATGGCGTCGAGAAATGGCGCGTCAAGACGGGCGAGCCGCTTTCAGCGGGCGTGGGCAGTGATGGCGAGCAGGTGGCCGTGGGGACGCGCAAGGGCGAGGTGCTGGCTTTTTCCGCGAGCGACGGCGCGTTCCTGTGGCGGGCGAAGGTCAGCAGCGAGGTGCTCGCGCCGCCCATGGTGGAAGACGACATGGTGATCGTCAGGAGCGGCGACCATCGTCTTGCCGCCTTTGATGCGGCGGGCAAGCGCAAATGGTCTTACCAGCGTCCGTCACCCAGCCTGTCGTTACGCGGCATCGCGCCCATGCTGTCCATGGAAGCCTTTGTTCTGGCTGGTTTTCCCGGCGGCAAGCTGGCGGCGATCTCCCGGGAGAATGGCGCGCCGTTATGGGAAGGCACGGTAGCGTTGCCCAGGGGCGCGACCGAGCTGGAGCGCGTCGCCGACGTTTCCGCGCCGCCCGCCGTTTTCGGCGCGACGGTCTGCGCCGCGGCGTTCCAGGGGCGCGTCACCTGTTTCGATTTCGCGCAGGGCGGCAATCTTTTGTGGTCGCGCGAAATTTCCTCGCATGTCGGCTTGGCGCTGGACAATCGCGGCGTCTACGTCACGGATGACGAGAGCGCCCTGCACGCGCTGGATCTGGCTTCCGGCGGCAGCCGCTGGAAAATGGACAAGCTCCTGCGCAGGAAGCTCACCGCGCCGCTGACGCTGGGCGCGTATCTGGCGCTGGGCGATGCGGAGGGCTATCTGCACCTCGTCGACAAGACGGACGGCGCGCTTACCGGACGCCTGAAGACCGACGGCCCGATTGCCGTCGCGCCCCAACGGCTGCCTGGCGGCAACAAGTTCCTGGTACAAACCCAGTCCGGGCGCATCTACGGGCTGACTATCCGGTGACGGATGGCGGAAGATGGCAACATTTGCGGCGGCAAGGCCGCCGGTAACCGATCTGTCCTCTTGAACAGGAGTTCGTTTGACGATGATCGAAACCGATAATCTTGCCGCGGCGGCGCCGGAAGAGCGTTTGATTGCGCCACGGGCGCGTTCCAGCGCGGAGGAAGCGCAGGAGCGCGCCCTGCGTCCGCGACGGCTGGCGGAATATACCGGTCAGAGCCGTATTCGTGAGCAACTGGAGATTTTCATCCAGGCGGCGCGCGGGCGTGGCGAATCGCTCGATCATGTGTTGCTGTTCGGCCCGCCGGGTCTGGGCAAGACCACGCTGGCGCACATCCTGGCGCAGGAGATGGGCGTCAATCTGCGCCAGACTTCCGGGCCGGTGCTGGAACGCGCGGGCGATCTCGCGGCGCTGCTCACCAATCTGGAAGCGCATGACATCCTGTTCATCGATGAAATCCACCGCCTTTCCCCTGTGGTGGAAGAAATCCTTTATCCGGCGCTGGAAGATTTCCAGATCGACCTCATGATTGGCGAAGGCCCCGCCGCCCGTTCGGTGAAAATCGACCTGCCGCCCTTTACGCTGGTGGGCGCGACCACGCGCGCCGGGATGCTCACCAATCCCCTGCTGGATCGTTTCGGCATCGTCGCCCGCCTGGAATTTTATTCCGCCGATGAATTGCGGCAGATCGTCCTGCGCTCGGCGCGGCTTATTGGTGCCCCCATGGACGCCGAGGGCGCGCTGGAGATTGCCTGCCGCTCCAGAGGCACGCCGCGTGTCGCCAACCGCCTGCTGCGCCGGGTGCGCGATTATGCCGAAGTCAAGGCAGATGGCCGCATTACCCGCGCCGTGGCCGACACGGCGCTGCACATGCTGGAAGTCGACACGCTGGGGCTGGATCTGATGGATCGGAAACTCCTCGCCGCCATCATGGAAAAATTCGCGGGCGGTCCGGTCGGCGTGGATAATCTTGCCGCCGCCATCGGCGAGTCCCGCGACACCATAGAAGACGTGCTTGAACCCTATCTGATTCAGCAGGGCTACCTGCAACGCACCCTCAGGGGGCGCGTGGCGACGCCCGCAATTTATCGGCACATGGGTATGCAGCCGACAGCCTCGCAACTGCCCGGCTTGCAACCGGCAACTGAAAACAGCGGTTAGAGTCTATCCCCAGCAAAAATTAGCGACAGCCCTTCAGGGCTGTCGGTCCAACTCCATTGGGAAGGGGTTTCTCTCCCCTCGAAAATGGCTACAGTCGAAACCCCGCTCGTAAGAATGGGGTTCCAACCTTCGCGCCTTTCTTACGGGCGGGGTTTCAAACCGGAGTTGGTTTCACGATGAAAACCGGTCACAAGCTCACAGTGGCATCCATTGTTCTCGTAGTATCCATCCTGCTGTTACGTGTTGATGGTTGGTTTGGTCTTGGTTTTGTCGCGGCGTTCCCTCTTGCGATTCTCTGGTGGTTCGAACTGGGTCGTGAGCTACGCGATTCAGATGCAGCAAGT
Organism: Zoogloeaceae bacterium; assembly: GCA_031259605.1. Classification (GTDB taxonomy): domain Bacteria; phylum Pseudomonadota; class Gammaproteobacteria; order Burkholderiales; family Rhodocyclaceae; genus Azovibrio. Next base: position 12,103 of record JAIRLE010000178.1, on the reverse strand, counting down.
CCTTTCAGACGTGCTGTCGGCTTACTTATGGGGCTGCCGCAAGCAGTCTTTGGCCTGTTTAGCCTCATCACGGGCGTTTCCATTATTGCCTGGGTGCTCTATAACTCATTTTGGCGACGGGATCCGCATTACACGGGAGGATTCCTCACGTTTGGCGTTGGCCCCCTGTTGGTCTTGTTTGGTCTGTGGCTGCTTGTGGACGCTTTCAAACGGGGATCGTCACGAGATGGAACCTGACATTCATTTTCGACCGCATCAACTCGATGGGGTCGAGATTGGATTCTCGCAACTCCGGCACGGAGGGCGCATCCAGCATTGGCGGGATTGACCGGAGGACTTGGCGCGATCCGGGCGTCGGTCTGGCGGCGATGAGGCCAAAAGCGTTTTTGTGGAAGGATCGTCCTGTGACGGGTGTATCATCGCGCCGTATTTTTTTGAGAGGAGCAACGGTGTCATGGCGATTCCGCAATTGAGCGTTTTCCTGGAAAACCGGCCAGGACACATGAAGCGCATTCTCAATGCGCTGGAAGCCGCCCGCATCAATGTGCTGGGGTATTCGGCCTCCGATACGGGCGATTACGGGATTGCGCGTTTCATCCTGGACAAGCCGGAGGCGGCGCTTGACGTGTTGCGCGCCGAAGGCTGCGCCGTCACCCTGACGGAAGTGCTGTGTGTGCATCTGCCCAACAAGCCGGGTGAGCTGGCGCGCGTCATCGGCGCGATTGCGGATGCGAGCATCAATGTGCAGTACAGCTATTCCCTGATTTCGAACGTGATCGCCATTTATGCGGAAGACATCCCATCTACGGAAGCGGCCTTGCGCGGACAGCCGATTGAGCTGGTTTCCCTGGAAGCCGTCGCGTCGCGCTTTTCATCCTGCGACTGACGGCGGCGCGCATGACCTACCTAGACGCCAACATCGAAACCGCGCCGCGCGCGCACATTCGCGGCATGCAACTGGAAAAACTCAAGAAACAGGTCGCCTGGGTCTATGCGCGCGTTCCTTGGTACCAGCAACGCTTCCGGGAGATCGGCATCCGTCCGGAGGACATCCAGAGCCTGGAAGACGCAAGGCTTCTGCCCTTTACCGACAAGCAGACCCTGCGCGACACCTATCCTTTTGGTCTGTGCGCCATTCCGCTCGATGAAGTCGTGCGCCTGCACGCCTCTTCGGGAACCACGGGCAAGCCCATCGTCATCGGCTACAGCCAGCGCGATCTCGACACCTGGAGCGACTGCGTGGCGCGTCTGGTGACGATGGCTGGCGTCACGCGCGCCGACCGCGTACAGATGGCGTTCGGATACGGCATGTTCACCGGCGGCTTCGGGCTGCACTATGGCTGCGAGAAACTGGGCTGCATGATGGTGCCCGCCGGTTCCGGCAACACGGAACGGCATCTGATGATGATCGAAGACTACAAGACCACGGTGCTGATCTCGACGCCTTCCTACGCGATGCACATGTGCGAAGTCGGCGAGGCGCAAGGCTTCGACTGGAAATCGGCGAGCTTGCGGGTCGGGCTGTTCGGCGGCGAGCCGTGTACGCTGGGGATGAAACGCGAGATCGAGGGACGGATGCATCTCGTCTGTACCGACAATTACGGCCTGACCGAGGTCAATGGCCCGGGTGTGGCGGGGGAGTGCCTGTCTTCCTGCGAATACCAGCACATTGCCGAGGATCACTTCCTGTGGGAGGTCATCGACCCGGCTACCGGCGTGGTGTTGCCGGAAGGTTGCGAGGGCGAACTGGTGCTCACCCTGCTCGACAAGGAGGCGTTTCCGTTGCTGCGTTACCGGACGCACGACCTGACCCGCGTCATCACCGAGCCTTGTGCCTGTGGCCGCACACATGCGCGTATGGCCAAGGTGCGCGCCCGTACCGACGACATGCTCATCGTGCGCGGCACCAATATCTTCCCCAGCCAGGTGGAAGACGCGCTTTCCGGCATCGAGCGCCTGACGCCGCATTACCGCATTGTGCTGGACAATGAAAGCGGTATGGACAGGATGACGGTCATGGTGGAACTGAGGCCGGAGGCTTTTAGCGATTCTTTCGAGGAAATGGATCGCTTCAGGCATCATGTCGTCGACCGCCTGAAGCAAGCCTTGCTGATGACGCCAGTCGTCAAACTGGTCGAGCCGGGCGGCATCGAGCGCACCTTCGGAAAAAGCAGGCGCGTCGAAGATAACCGCCGCTCGCCCGGCGGCGCATTGTAGTCAGGATTCAGGGGACGATCGGCTGCCCGGCGCGGGAGTCTGCGAATATTGCCGAATATTGCCGTCTTCCGGATCCGGTTACGCAGGGAATTGCGGGTATTGCGGCAGGGGATGGGTGGCGTACAGGTGTTGATAGACGCGGGAAAAGCGGGCGACCTTGAGCGTGTTGCCGTGTTGCAGCGCCTGTTTCATCGTAAAACTCACTCCGGTTTGAAACCTCGCCCGTAAGAAAGGCGCGAAGGTTGAGACCCCGGCCTGAAAAAGCCGGGGTTTCGACCGTAGCCATTCTCGAGGGGAGAGAAACCCCTTCCCAATGGAGTTGGACCGACAGCCCTGAAGGGCTGTCGCTAATTTTTGCTGAACAGGTTCTAATGCCCTGCGTCATCGGGCGGCATTGCCGTTCGCAGGGATAGTTCGGCGGCGGCAAGGCTGGAAGGGATGCCGAGCAGGACGATGACGTCGCCCGCTTTGATGCGCGTATCCGGGGTGACGGCTATGCTCTTGATGCCGCGCCGCTGAATGGCGCGGACTTCGCAATCCAGCTTTTCCAGACCCAGTTCCTCCAGTGAGCGGCCAATGCCGCTGGAGTCGGGGCCAATCCAGATGGAGTAGAGACGGGGCAGCAACTCGTCGTCGCCGCTGCAGTGCTCGCCAGGACTATAGAAAAAGCCGCGCAGGAGCTGGTAGCGCTCGCTGCGCGTATCGCGCACCCGCCGCAGGACGCGGTTCATGGGAAGCCCCATCAGTACTAGCGCGTGTGTGGCGAGCATCAGGCTGGCTTCCAGGGATTCCGACACCACTTCGGTCGCGCCTGCCCTGGAGAGCGGCTCGAAAGCCTGTTCGTCCGGCGCGCGCGCGACGACCGGCAATTCCGGGCGGCAGTCGCGCACATGGTGCAGGATTTTTTCGGCGCCGCGGATGGCGTCTATGGCGATGACGACTACGCTGGCGCGCAACAATCCGGCGGCAAGCAGCGATTCACGGCGAGTGGCGTCGGCAAAAATGACGCTTTCGCCCTGGGACGCCGCTTCGCGCACCCGTTCGGGATTGATGTCCATCGCCATGTAGGCGATGCCTTCCTGCGCCAGGAAGCGGGCGAGAAACTGGCTGCAGCGGCCAAAGCCGCAAATGAGGACGTGTTTTTCCGTCGTCATGCTTTTTGCGGCCGTCTGGGTGATTTGCATGGATTTCAGCAGCCATTCGCTGCGGATGAAGCGGGTGACGAGGCGCTCGCAATATTGGATGATGAAAGGCGCGATCAGCATGGAAAGCACCAGCGCCGAGAGCAGTACCTGCATTACGCGCAAGGGAATTCCGCCCGCCTCGCCCAGGAGCACGAAACCGAATTCGCCGCCCGCGCACAGCCAGAGCGCGTCGCGCACGGCGTTGCCGGGAGTGGCCTTCATGCGCCGCGCCACGGCCCAGACAATGAAGCCCTTGACCAGCAGCAGGGCGAACAGTACCGCCAGCACCGCCCACCAGTTGTCGAGCAGAATCGACATGTCGAGCTTCATGCCGATGGTGACGAAAAACAGTCCCATGAGCACGTCGCGGAAGGGTTTGATGTCCGCTTCCACGGTATGCTGGTATTCGGTTTCGGAAATCAGCATCCCGGCGACGAATGCGCCAAGCGCCAGCGACAATCCGGCCAGTTCGGTCAGGTAGGCGAGGAACAGGGTGAAGAGAATGACGTTGAGCGCGAAAATCTCCGGGGAATGGGCGCGGGCGACAAAGTGGAACCACTGGCGCATCAGGCGTTGCCCGAAAAAGAGGATCAGGGAAAGCACCACGACGGCCTTGAGCAGCGCGATGCCCATCAATACGGCCATCTGTTCGAGCGGTCGGGAAAGCGAAGGCAGGAGGATGAGGAGCGGCACCACCGCCAGATCCTGAAACAGCAGGACGCCGATGATGTCGCGTCCATGCGGCGCGTCCAGTTCCAAGCGTTCAGTCAGAAGCTTGGAGATGACGGCAGTGGAAGACATGGAAAGTACGCCGCCGATCGCCAGTCCCAGTTGCCATGGGTGTCCGCTGAGGATGGAAATGACGGCAAAAACCAGCATGGTCAGCGCCACCTGCAACAACCCCAAACCCAATACCGTGTGTTTCATGGCCTTGAGCTTGGGCAGCGAAAATTCCAGGCCGATGGAAAACATCAGGAAGACCACGCCGAATTCCGCCAGCCGTTCGGCATCCTTGCTGTCTTCCATGAAGTGGAAGGCGTGCGGCCCGATCAGGCTGCCGACCAGCAGATAACCCAGCACCGGCGGCAGATTGACGCGCCGGAAAAGGACGACCGCCAGCACCGATGTGCCCAGAAGCATCAAAATCAATTGCAGAGTATTCATGGAGCAGCGGCGCGGGTTGTTATAATCCGCGCCAATCTTATCAGTGTCCGAAAGCGGATCGATCTGTTTTTGCGGGAAAATACAGGCTCAACCTGGTTTTCCCGGAGCAACCGCGCAATCTCATGTCCATGTCTTCAGAAAATCTCTCCGGCAACCGCGCCCTTGAACTGGCGGCGCGCACCTTGCGCATCGAAGCGGCGGCGGTCAGCGCCCTGATTCCTCGCCTTGACGCCGCCTTCGCCCGCGCCGTGGAACTGGTGCTGGCGGGAACGGGGCGGGTCATCGTCAGCGGCATGGGCAAGTCCGGACACATCGCGCGCAAGCTGGCCGCCACCCTTGCCAGCACTGGAACGCCCGCCTATTTCGTGCACCCCGGCGAAGCCAGTCATGGCGATTTGGGCATGGTGCAGGGCTGCGATATTTTTCTGGCGCTCTCCAATTCCGGCGAAACCGAGGAACTGTTGCGCATCCTGCCCGCCGTGCGCCGCCAGGGCGCGAAACTCATCGCCATGACCGGCAACCCGGCTTCGACGCTGGCGCGCGCGGCGGACGTGCATCTCGACGCCAGTGTCGCGGAAGAAGCCTGTCCGCTGAATCTTGCGCCCACCGCCAGCACCACCGCCGCGCTGGCGTTGGGCGACGCGCTCGCCGTGGCGCTCCTGGACGCGCGCGGCTTTGGCCCGGAAGATTTCGCCCGTTCGCATCCCGGCGGCAGCCTGGGACGCAGGCTGCTGACCCATGTGCGTGATGTCATGCGCCCGGCGGCAAGCGTTCCCGCCGTGCGTCCGGATGCGCCGCTTACCGAGGCCATACTGGCGATCAGCAAGGGCGGGCTGGGCATGACGCCGATTATCGACGCGAGCGGCCTGATCTTGGGCATCTTCACTGATGGCGACTTGCGCCGCGCCATCGAGCAGGGCGTGGATATGCACAAGGCGCGCATCGGTTCGCTGATGCACGCCAATCCTTGCTGCATCGCGCCGGAAAAACTGGCGGTGGAAGCAGTGGAGATCATGGAACGCCGGTGCGTCAATCAAATTCTGGTCGCCGACGCCGGCGGACGGTTGTTGGGCGCGCTCAACATGCACGACCTTTTTGCCGCCAAGGTGATCTGATGACGGAACTGCTTGCCCGCGCCGCCAAAATCGAACTCATGGCCTTCGACATCGACGGCGTGATGACCGACGGGCGGCTGTATTACACCGACACCGGACAGGAAATCAAGGCCTTCAATACCCAGGACGGCCAGGGTCTGCGCCTTCTGCAACAGGCCGGAATCGGGCTGGCCATCGTCACTGGGCGTGTTTCCGGCGCGGTGGCGGCAAGGGCGCGGGATCTGGAGATTCCCTATCTCTTCCAGAGTGTCTCCGACAAGCTCGCCTGCATGAACGCGTTGCTGGCGCAACTGCATCTTTCCTGGGAAAGCGTGGGCTACATGGGGGACGACATGATCGATCTGCCGGTGTTGCGCGCCGCCGGTTTTGCCGCCGCGCCCGCCAATGCGCATGCGCGGGCGCTGGCGGAAGCGGGTTTTGTCACTGCTGCCAGGGGCGGCGAAGGCGCGGTGCGCGAAGTCTGTGACTTCATCCTGGCGGCGCGAGAAGGGCGCGAAGATCCATGATCCGCAGGCTGAACGTCGCCAATCTGTTGCCGCTGCTGGCGCTGATCGGCATCGCCGCGCTGACCTTCTGGCTGAAGGAAAGCGCCAGTCCGCCACAAGCGCGGGAGGATGAACGTCCGCGCCACAGCCCAGACGCCAGCGCCGAAAATTTCGTCGTGTCGCGCTTCGACGCCAACGGCAGTTTGCGCTACCGGCTCGTCGCCGACTACATGGAACATTACCCGGACGACGACAGCAGCCACGTGCGGATGCCGCGCCTGACCGCGTATCGCCCCAAATCCCCGGAAATCACCCTGAACGGCAAGTCAGCGATCATCACCGAACAGGGCAAGCGGGTGCTGGTGCAAGAAGACGTGGTGCTGACGCGCGTGGCCTTTGCCGACAACCCCGCGCTGATTGCCCGCACGCCAGAGCTTGTCGTGCTGCCGGATGAGGGCAGAGCCTTCAACCAACATCCGGTGCGCATCACCCAGGGCGAAAACTGGATTTCCGGCGTGGGACTGCAAGTAGATAACAATCAGTCTACCTTTATGCTGAAAAGCAATGTGCGCGGCGAATATCTGCGCAAGGCAAAACCCGGTGTCCAGAATCCTTGAACCCTACTGATTTCCGGAAAAATATTATGCTTCGTCTTGCGTTTTTTTTCTTTGTCTTCCTGTTATTCGTCAGTCCCGTTCGCGCCGAAAAAGCGGATCGCGACAAACCCATCGCCCTGGAAGCCAACCGCATCGCCATCGACGATCTCAAGCGGGTACAGACGCTGGAAGGCAATGTGGTGCTCACGCAAGGGACGCTGACAATCCATTCCGACAAAATCGTGGTGACGGAAGACGCGGCGGGCTTCCGGCGCGGCGTCGCCTTTGCCGGGCCGGGCGGATTGGCGCGCTTCAAGCAGAAGCGCGAAGGGCGCGAGGAATGGATGGAAGGCGAGGCCGAACGCATCGAATACGATACGCGCACGGAAGTGGCCGAATTTTTCCATCGCGCCTGGGTGAAAAGCGGCGCGGATCAGTTGCGCGGCGACTACATCTGGTACGACGCCATTGCCGAACGCTATCTGGCGACCGCAGGCGACGGTCATGCCGGGGATGCTGCACCGCCGCGCGTACAGGTCGTCATCCAGCCCAGAAACAAGTCCGCGCCAGAAGACGAACCCGATGCCGGATCGGTACCCCCGGAGGTCTTGCAACTCAAGGACGCGCCGGAACTGATCGTGCCAGAATCCCCGTAAACAGAGGCTTACATGGCGTGGAAGCGACGTCTTTTGGCCGAGCAAGGGCATCGCTACGCAAGTGTGTGACAAGGGTTGACATTGGTGCGACAACTCCTATAATCCTGCAAATGTTGCGTTGCAACATTCAACCATTTTTTGCATTCCAGAAATATTTTCAAGGAGTTTTACACCATGACTGCATCTCCCGAACAATTCGTTGCCAGCAGCCGCGCTGCCATCGATTCCCTGCTGTCCCTGTCTACCATCGCCCTGGATTCCGCCGAGCGTGTTGCCGCGCTGAACCTCAACACAGTGCGTTCCGTGCTGGAAGATTCCGTAGCCAACGCCCAGGCCGTCATTGGCGTCAAGGATCCGCAGGAAGTCCTGTCCCTGCAAGCCTCTCTGGCGCAACCCAGCGTGGAAAAGGCCGTGGCCTATACTCGCAGTGTCTATGAAATCACCGATCTGACCAAGGACGCGCTGGTCAAGCAACTGACCTCCGCCTTCACCGACTGGCAAAAGCAATCCGCCCAACTGGCGGAAAAGCTGAGCAAATCCGCGCCAGTGGGTTCCGATGTCGCCGTGGCTGCCGTGCGTTCCGCCATTGCCGCCACCAATTCCGCCTTCGACAGCCTGAACAAGGCCGCCAAGCAGGTTTCCGAAATCGCGGAAGCCAATGTTGCCGCCGCCACCAACGCCACGGTCAAGGCAGTTGGCGCAACGGTTGCCGCCGCGCCCAAGAAGAAATAATTCTTCTCCCGCGTAAAAAAATTCCCCTCCGTATCCCGCAAGGGTCATGGAGGGGTTTTGTGCTGTTTTATCCATGATTCGCAAGAGAGAGACCCATGAATACACCCAATTTTGAGCAACTGAGCGCAGCCCAGAAAATTGGCGCGGACACCCTGTTGCCCCTGATTCGCTCCACCTGCAATGGCGCGGAACGGCTGACGGCGATCAATGTGGCGGCGGCCCGTGATTTTCTGGGTGATGTCGTGACCAGCGCCCAGCAGCTTCTGTCCATCAAGGATGCTTCCGAATTCACGCGCGCCAATGTCAGTTTGTTCCAGCCTCTTCTGGAAAAGAGCATGAACTATGTCCGCGATGTCTATGAAGTGGCCACCGCTTTCCAGAAGGATGTCACTGCCATCGCCGAAGGCCAGTATGAACAGATTTCCAGAAACACCGCCGCCACGCTGGACAAGACCAGCGCCGCGCCCGGCGGCGATGTCGTCGCCGCGACCGTGAAGACCCTGATGGATGCGTCCAGCCGTTTCTTCGACCGGCTCAACGACTTTTCGCAACAGGCCAACGCCATCACGGAAGCCAACTTCAAGGCGATCTCCGCCACCACCCATGCCGCCACGGCGGCAACCCGGAAAAGCGCCAAGAAATAGCCGATAACCGCGCCTTCAAAAACCAAAACCTGACGTGCCGCGATTGGCCGTCGGGTTTTGTTTTTTTGACGATGGGCGGGGGCGCGGAAGACCAGGGCGCTACGGCGGCGGCAGGGCGAAATAGAGCATGGCGCGCAGACCGTCGTTGAACATCTGCTCCAGCGGCACGGCAAGGTAATGGCTCATGACGCCGATGCTGATGAATCCCAGGGAAAGGGTGACGGGAAAGCCGATGGCGAAAAGGTGCAACTGCGGCGCGACACGGTTCAGCACACCCAGCGCCAGATTGGTCATCATCATGATGACCACCACCGGCAACGCCAGCAAGAGTCCCACGGAAAAGATCCGTCCGCCCATCTTCGCCAGCAGTTCCCAACTGGAAGCCGCCAGCGGCGTGGCGCTTACCGGAATGGCGGTAAAACTCTGCGCCAGTACGGAAAAATAAATCAGATGTCCGTTCAGTGCGAGAAACAGCAAGGTGGCAATCAGGGTCATGAAATTGGAGAGCACCGAGGTCTGCGAGGTATTCTGCGGGTCATAAAAGTTGGCAAATCCCAGCCCCATCTGAAAGGCAATGACCGCCGAACCCATGTCGATGGCGGAAAAAACGATCCGCATGGAAAAGCCCATGCCGACGCCGATCAGGATTTGCTGCGCCATGATCCATAGCCCCACGCCGGACGCGGGTATGACGGCGGGCATGGGCGGCAGGATGGGGATGATGGCGAAGGTGAGCGCAATGCCCAGTATCAGGCGCACCCGCCGGGGCATGGCGGCGTTGCTCAAGAAAGGCGCGGTCGCCGCGACCGCGAGAATGCGCGTCAGCGGATAGAAGAACGCGGTAATCCACTGGTCAATCTGGGCGGAGGTGAGCGTAATCATGCGGGAGCGGCAAAAAGGTCTCAGGGTTCCTGCCCGTTATCCCGGAGTTCCTGTTTCAACGCATCGGCAATTCCTCGCGCCTTTTTCTTCAGATCGTCGAAAAAATGCTTGCCGAGCAGTTCCTGTATCGCGGCGGCATCTTCCGCCCTGCGATCCTCGCGGGTTTCTGCCGCCCTGGCGATTTTTTCCCCGAGTATCCTGTTGGCATCACGGCGGCTCAAGGGGGGAGCGATGTCATACAAATGCAATCCAAAAGGTTTCCAGCTTTTTTCCAGGTCTGCATGGGCGTTGGCGTCACTCTTGAGGCAAATCAGATAGAAATACGGCCACGAATCCTGAATTGCCGTCATTCTGACCACGACCAGGCCGTGTGCTTGCAGCGTCGCGTTGAGCACGGAAAGATAGGGAACATCCCCGGGAGAAAGGAGGGTATACAATCGCTCCTCGCTTGGCGGCACGCCATGTATGCCTTCCTGCTCAATGCGCGTCTTGAGTGCGTTGACATCGCTGGCAAAGGCTTCGAATTCGGCAAGATCGAGACCGGCCAGAGGAGCGAGTTCGGGAACCCAACCCCAGAAACCTTGCTCGATTTCTTCCAGAAGCCGCTGTTCCGCCAGCGAATGGGTGATCCATTCCCCCACGCCGGATTGCTTTTCGGGCCATCTGACGGTCAGGCGGTTGGCGTCGAAACCTGGCATGCCTCCTTGCATCGCGGAAATCGCCGCGCCAATTCGCCGATTCATTGTATCCATCACATCCTTCCTTTCCGTTTGCGCATACGCGAAATCCGCAGGCGGGACAAAGCCAAAGAACACGACAATCAGCATGCAAAGCGTCCGGCGCATGATAAACCTTTCCGTCATCCGATGATATTTGGGATGCTCTCCAGCATTCTGCGCATGAAGTCGATTATGGTCTGCAACATCCACGGGCCAGCCAGGATCAACACCACGAACACAGCGACCAGTTTGGGAATGAAGGATAACGTGGCTTCGTTAATCTGCGTCGCCGCCTGGAAAAAACTCACCAGCAACCCCACCGCCAGCGCGACAAGCAACAATGGCCCGGCCAGCATGAGCGCGGCTTCTATGGCCTGGCGGCCAATTTCCATAACGGTGTCGATATTCATGCGGCAAAACTTTTCACCAGCGAGCCGATCAGCAACTGCCAGCCGTCAACTAGCACGAACAGCATGATCTTGAAGGGCAGCGACACCATGACCGGCGACATCATCATCATCCCCATCGACATCAACAGGCTCGCCACCACCATGTCGATGACCAGAAAAGGAATGTACACCACAAAGCCAATCTGGAAGGCGGTCTTCAGTTCGCTGCACACGTAAGCCGGAATCAGCACCCGCATCGGCGTGTCTTCCGGCTTTTCCAGGCGTTCGATATTGGCCAGGCGCACGAACAGCGCCAGATCCGATTCGCGCGTCTGCTTCAACATGAACGCCTTGACGGGCACACTGGCGCGATCCGCCGCTTCCATCACATCGATCCTGCTTTCCGAAAGCGGCAGATAGGCTTCGCTATAGACGCGTTCTATCACCGGCGACATGATGAAGAAAGTGAGGAACAGGGCCAGCCCGACCAGCACCTGCGTCGGCGGCGCGGTCTGTGTGCCCAGCGCGTGACGCAGCAGGGAAAAGACGATGATGATGCGGGTGAAGCAGGTCATCATCAACAGGGTTGCGGGGATGAAGGAAAGCGCCGTCAGGATGAGCAGCGTCTGGATGGTGAGCGTATAGGTGGTGCCGCCGTCCGGATTGGGCGCGGCGCTGAAAGCAGGGATGCCGCCCGCCGCCTGCGCCAGAGCAAGGCACGGCAACGCGCACAACGCAAGACCCAGCAACGGACGCGTGAGACGGGCGCGATTATTTTTCATCGATACGCGGTCTGGCGAATTTTTGCAAAACCTGAGCAAAGCCCTGCGCCAACGGACGCGACGGCGCGTTCTGCGCGTCTTCCAGATGGGCTTCGCTCTTGGGCATGCGGTACAGGGTGCGGATTTGCCCCGGCACGATGCCCACCACCAACAGGGTTTCTCCCGCCTCCACCAGCACGATGCGCTCGCGCGGCCCCAGCGCCACGCCGCCCAGCAGTTTCAGTCCGCCTTGTCCGAAGCCCTTGCCGCCCAGGAACTTGCGTCCCAGGAAGGCGAGGAGGAAGAGCAGCCCGACAATGAACGCCAGCGCCAGCGAAGCCTGGAAAAAGCCCGCCGATGGAATATTCACCCCGGTTTCGGTCGCCGACGAGAACCTTGAGAAGGCAAGGAGCAAGAGAAGGATGGCGCGCATGGGAAAACGGTATGGAAAAAGAGCGCCTATCTTACATCAGGGATCCGCGCTCGGGGATCGGCATTGCGGCAAAGCGCGGTCGCGCCCGCCGGGCGCATGTTTTGCGAATTCATCGTAAAACTAACT
>JAIRLE010000196.1 GCA_031259605.1 Zoogloeaceae bacterium | reverse complement strand
TTTTAACCCTGGTTTGAACTCTGCACTGAGATGAATTTCAGCTTCAATACTCCTCCAACCTTCATCCATAGGCAACAATATCGGAGAATGTACAGTACCAATCGGCAGGATGGAGAATGAAGATTTACACATAATAGCCTTCCATGGATATCAGAAACTAAAATAAGGCAGAGATTGAGCCTTATCAATTATAGACGCTCGACTATCAAGAATCTATTCCAGTAGACCCGTTGCCCGCCAAGTAATAATGCCACAGGCAAAATGCGACATCGCCATGAACGTCTCGGGGAGCTTCTCCCAACGAACGGAGAGTATTTACGCATAGCTTTACCTTATCGTACAATCGTCGGAAAGTTGCACGATCACGACCGCCCGGGAGCGAATCCGATGAGGCGCGAGCGCCACAGAAACGCGGCAGGAATCACAACGGACGGAGGGAAAGCCGTTGCATCAAAAGATTCCCGGCACGAAGCGATAGCGTACGCGATCCATATAGATGGCATAGTCCGGGGCGTTGTCGAGCAAAAACCTTTCTTCCAGTATCGCCCGAAGGACGTAGCAGGCGGATGAGACGAGAAAAAGCGCGCTTGTCCGCCACGAAGGATGGCTCAGCAGGAATCCCAAGCGCATTACAATGTCAGACAGATACATGGGGTGGCGCACCCAGCCATATAGTCCGGCCGTGCGTACTGTCCGAATGGCGATAAGCACGCCAAAGCTCTTGCCCAGCTGGACGAGAGAGACTAGGCCAATCGCCATGCCCGCCATCAGCGCCCACCATGACGCTTGAAGAAGCAGGGGGGAATCCGTGGTCTCCGGCCCCATGAAGAACGCGCCGGAATAAAAGGCGACGATGGCGACGACCTGATGGCTCCATTTCGTCTGAATGGCGCGGGCCGGCGTTCGCAGCAGAAAGCACAGACAGAGGATGGCGCTGTGGATGACGAACACGCCTTCGAGAATGCCGATCCGTCCCGCCTCCAGGCCCTGCCAGGTTTGCCAGGCGAAATAGCCCGTGACGTTCAGGAAAATACAGAGGTCCAGCCAGCGTTGCCAGCGATAGGGAATTGTCGCCATGTGCGGATGCTTATGCGGCCTTTATCAGCGGAATGGCCCTTATCATGCGGTAGTAGGCTTTGATGTTGGCAATTTTCTGTTTTCCGTAAAGAAGCGCCTCAATGCTGCCGCGGCAGCTTGTCCAGCATTGCTGGCAGTCCTGCGAGAGAAATTGTCGATGCAGCTTTTCGACGATTTTTTCCAGCGGATCGCTCAGGATGTTGCCCGCCGGGTCATCCAGCCGGTCGATGCAGCGGGTGACGTTGCCGCGGCAATCGATGTTGTAAAGATTCTTGCCCGCATAGCAGGGGCCGACGCCGTGACCGTTTTCGCCCGCTTCGGCGAAGCGCGAGAGGAATTCCGGCAGGGAGACGAATTCCGGGTAGCGGCTCTGGATGTCGAGAAGACGCCGCGCAATTTCGGCGGGCGCGATGCGCGCTTCTTTCCTGCCCCGCGAATCGCAATAGAAAGTGAGCAGATAGGTGATGCCCATGTCTTTGCAGATTTTGACGAGCGGCTCGATTTCGTCGATGTTGTCTTCCATGACCACCGAAATCATGTGCACCCGCTGCTCGGAATGCGCGCGGTTTTCGTGCAGCATTCGCAGCGATCGCAGCGCGCGCTCGAACGCGCCGGGCTTCTGGCGCTGCCGGTCGTGTTTTTCGGCGCTGGCGTAATCGACGGAAACGCTGACTTCATACAGGCCCGCTTCGAAAAGCTGCCGCGCTTTCTCCGGAGTCATGAACCAGCCGTTACAGATCATCACCGGGAAATTGTCTCGCGCCAGCACACGGATGATGTCGAAAAGCTCTTTGTGCATCAGCGGTTCCCCGCCGCCGATGGAGACGAATTGCGGCCCCAATGGCTTGAGTTTTTCCGCGATGACGCGGATTTGATCCAGCTCCAGCCTGGGGTCGGTATTGAAGGGCGGCTTCCAGAAATCGCAGATGTCGCACTTGAAATTGCATTGATAGAGCAATTGCAGGTTGAGATGGATCAGGCGTTTGCGCAGGCCCGAATACAAAAGCCTGGCGCGTTTGGAAAATTCATGTGCACTGATCATGGTTGTCTTCTTTGAGGGGCGCGGCGCTGCGAGGCTGGACGACTGCGGGCACGCCGACGCCGATGTGCCCGGCGGGAATGGGCTTGACCGTGTAGCTGTAGGCCGCCAGTACGCTTGCCTCACCCATCGTGGCGATTGCCAGGATGCCCTGCCCATCCACCATTGAACGTTTTCCAGCGATGGCGCGGTCGATGACGATGCGTTCGGGCGTGTAGACATGGCTGACGATGATTGCGCCTGGCCCGAGCACGACGCCATCTTCCAGCGTGATGAGCTGCGGAAACAGGAGATCGAGTATGACGCCAGGAGCAAGATGGACGTTTTCTCCGATATTGACGCCCGCTTTCCGGTACCAGAAGGTTTTCCAGCCATTGAGGGGCGTGTGGCACCCCATCCATGAACAGAGGGATCGCCAGCGCTGGCGCAGGCGTTCGGACCATGAGCCGCTGGCAAGGAGCCTGAGCAGCCCGTATTGGAATTGGCCTTCCGGGAAATCTTCGCGGAGCAGCGTCAGCCGCTGGCGCTCGCCTTCCGCGCGCCAGGCGCGGAATTTGTCTGCGGCCGCGGACGATAGCAGGCTGTGGCAGTCGCCGTTCATGCGTTGATCTCCCGCCACAGGCAGGCGCGGTCGGCAGGCGGACAACGGGCTTCCAGTGACGCGAAAGTACAGACAAGCGCCCCCTCTTCTTCGGCGTCCTCCCAGGCTTCCGCGGCGGGGGGAGATTCTCCGGGGGCGAGGATTTTCTGGCGTAGGACAAAACGGATGCTTCCGGATTTCCTTTCCGCGACCCGCAGCCATGTGCAGTAACGTTCGCCAGATCGTAATCCCGGCGGAACTTTCCAGCAGGTAATGTCTGTCGGATCGCAACTCAGGGTGAACGCGGAACTGGCCTCGACCAGCCAGCGGGCCGACTGTACGCAGCTTTCCAGCAGCAGCACTGGCGGCGCGCGCCCCGGTTCGCCCCAGCGGTCGAGCAGGCTGTATTCTTCCAGCGAACCCGCTTTGAGCATCAGGATGGCTTTCCAGGGAGAAAAAAACAATGCCTTGTCAGTGAATCGCCAGCGCAAGATTCAGATGCCTCCGTTGATGTGAATCAGTTGGGCATTGATGTAGGAGGCGCGGTCACTGCACAGGAATTCAACCAGGTCGGCCACTTCGTTACAGGCGCCCAGCCGGCCCGCGAGGCAATAGCGCAAATATTCGTTCTTTTCCTTTTCCGGGACGTTGGCGGAAACGCCGTCATCCAGCATGCCAGGCGAAATGGCGTTCACCCGGATGCCATAGCAGGCGACTTCGCGCGCGAGGGCCAGCGTGAAACCCGTGACGCCCGCTTTACTGGCGGCGTAGGTCACGGGCACTTCCAGCACTCGTTGTCCGGCGATGGAACTCATATTGACGATGACGCCGCTCCTGCGCCGGATCATGCCACGAATCACGGCGTGCGTCACAAGGAACATGCTCTTCAGATTGGCGGACATGGCCGCGTCCCAGTCCGCCGCGTCCAGCAACGCAAAGGGCATGACACTGGTTTTCCCCGCATTATTGACCAAGGCATCGGGCACACCGAATTCCGCTTCCAGCTTTTCCATCATGGCGACGACCGATGCTTCGTCTTCAAGGTTTGCCTGTACGGCGAATGCGCCGGTCTCCGCCGCGAGCGCTCTGGCCTGTTCTTCGCGCTTGTTGTAGCAAAATGCCACGCGCCAGCCATGATCAGTCATCTTGCGGACGATGGCGCTGCCAACCGCGCCGCTGCCGCCTGTTACAAAAACGCTTTTCATACCAGGTTTTCTCCGCCTTTTCCGGTTCGGGAAGTTTTACGCTCGTACATACTTGGCGGTACGCCGATGGCGATATATCCCGCGGGTATCGGCATGATCGGCCAACTGTTCGGCCCCAGCACGCCTTCTTCCCCGATCTGGTTGACGGCCAGAATACTCCGACCGCCGACGAGTGCGCGCCGCCCGACATGGGCGCGTCCGACGAGGATCCGGTCGGGCGAAAAAACGTGCGTTGCGACAATGGCGCCGAGGCCGATCACCGCCCCGTCTTCAAATGTGATGAGTTGCGGGAACAGCAAGTCGATCACCACTTGGGGCGAAATGAAGACGTTCCTGCCGATCGTCACGCCTGCTCGCCGGTACCAGAAGACTTTCCAGCCAGAAAACGGCGTATATGACCCCATCCAGACACAGAACGAGCGCCAGTACTGACGCAGGCGCTCAGGCAGCGGCGCGGAAAAAAGCAGGGCGGTGAGCGAGAACTTCTGTCCGGCGAAATCCCCGGGATTCAGCGTCAGCGGTCCCCGCGCTCCGTCCGCGAGCCAAGCGCGCAGTCTGGCCCGCGCCGGACAACTATCCGCGCCACGCCGCCGGAAGTTCATGCCGCGCGGCCTCCATTGTCCTGTGCAAACGCCACCAAGTTCATGAAGGTTTTTACCCGGAAACTGGCGAACAGATCACGCGCGGGCATGTTCGGGTAGAGTTCTTCTCCAGGCGCTTCCGGCATGAATTTCCTGAATTCTTCTACGGCCCGCGCCGTATAGCAGCCTTCGATCAGAATCGGTTCGCCGCCCAGCGCCGCCTGTGTGCGGTGTTCCAGGTCGCGGGGATTGATGCTGACGTTGAATTTCTGCTCGATGCGGAAGATGAGATCAAGGAAATCGAGCGAGTCTGCTTCCAGATCGGCAATCAGTCGGTCGGTTTCACGAATGTCGGGCAGATCCTTTTCCAGCGTTTGCCGGATGCAGTCGCAAACGCCGTCGAAGAGGGATGATTCGCTATTCATATGGAATCCTTTTTGTAGCCAATCACAACCAGGAGGACGAGCTGGTCATGTTTCGGAATATCGAGGCGGGTTTCCATTTCCCGCCAGACAGTGAGCGGACCGGTCAGGCAGCAGGCTCCCAGACCGAGTGTCTGCGCCGCCAACAGGAGGGCGAAAGCGGCCATCGCGCCGGAAAGATCGCCGCCCCACGGCAAGGCGGCTTTATCGCCCATCACCGCCTGCAAAAAAGCGGGCGGTTTCCGGCAGGTGACAACGGCAAGCGCCGGAGCGTTGCCAAACCAGAAAAAGTTTTCACCATATTGCCGCATTTCCTCGCGGGCAAAAGCGGACGGAATACGGTCGCAGAAGTCGGCGAAGGCTTGTGTCCCGGCTTCGGCCAGTTTGTGCAGGCGAGCGGAATCGGTGATGAAATGGCAGGCGAGGTGACGGTCGCCTCCCGCCTGCGGCGCTTGCGCGAATGCCGCCTCGAGGGATGCCAGGACATCTTCTTCCAGCCGGTGTGGCGCAAACTCCCGGCAGGAGCGGCGCACCTGCAAAAGCGTCATCAGGGTTTCATAACTCGCGCTCACAGCGACATCCCTCCGTCTACAGGCAACACCACGCCATTGATGTAGCTGGCGGCATCGCTCGCCAGAAAGGCCACGGCCCTTGCGACCTCCTCCGGTGTGCCGAAACGTCGGCAGGCGATGTGTTCGAGCAATTCCTTCCCGTGATTCTCGCGTATCCGCCGGGACATCGCGGAAATGATGACGCCTGGCGCCACACAGTTGATGGTGACGCCCTTTCTTCCCACTTCAAGGGCGAAGACGCGCGTCATGCGCTCCAGCCCGGCCTTCGCGGCGGCATAGTTGATTTGCCCGCGTCCGCCTACACGCCCAGCGACCGAAGACAGATGCACGATACGTCCGTATTTTTTTGTGATCATGTATGGCATTGCCGCCTGGGTAAGGCGAAAGGCAAAGCCGAGATCGACATCGAGCACCTGTTGCCAATCCTCACCGCGCATGGACAAGGCGCTGTCTTCCAGATTGATGCCCACTGCGTTGACCAATATATCAAGCCCTCCCAAGCGGTCGCCGATCTCCCGAAATGCCAAAGCCGGGTCTTCCTCGGCACGCACGGCCAGCGCGATGCCGCCGAGTTCTTTTGCCAGCGCGTCCGCGCTTTCTCGCGCATGCGCGTAACCCACCGCGACGCGCGCGCCCGCCCTCGCCAGTTCAAGACAGATAGACTGGCCCAGATCGCCAGTCCCCCCCGCAACCAGTGCGATGCGCTGTGTCATGTGTCAGCCTGCGTCAGAATCAGGCTGGCGTTCTGTCCGCCAAAGCCGAAGGAGTTGGTGAGCACATACCGGGCGGCAAAGGGCCGGGCAGTTCCGGCGACGTGGTTCAGCTCGCAACCCGCACCGACTTTTTGCAGCCCGATGTTGGGCGGAATCCTGCTGCGCAGAAGCGTGTAAAGGCAGGCGACGACTTCAATGGCGCCTGCGGCGGCAATGGAGTGGCCTATCATCGACTTCACCGCCGTAACCGGAATGCGTTCCCAGGTGTCTGCAAATACGCGCCGAATCGCCTGCGCTTCTACCGGATCGTTCAATTGTGTGCCGGTGCCGTGCGTATTGATGTGATCGACAGCCTGCGACGGCAGGCCCGCATCGGCAAGCGCCGCACGCATGGCGCGTACCGCGCCATCGCCGGTGGGATCGGGCGCGCTCAAACCGCAGGCGTCCAGCGTGGAACCGAAGCCGACGATTTCCGCATACAGCGTCTTGCCCACCGCCAGCGCCTGCTCGCGCTCCTCCAGCACCACGAAGGCCGCGCCTTCGCCCAGTACCAGCCCGGTACGGTTGGCGTCGAAGGGGAGACACAGCGTGGCGCCATTTCCGGGTTCGCCTGTGGCGAGCGCGCCCAGTAGCTGGAATCCTCCCACGCCCAGCAGATTGATCATGGAATCGAAGCCGCCGGTCATGGCCCGCGTGAAGCGTCCATCGCGTATAGCGTGAAAGGCCTGCCCTATCGTCTGCGCACCCACCGCGCAGGCGGAGCAGTTGGTCACGGCCTGACCCGGATTGCCGTAACGCGCCCTGATGCGGGAGATCGCCGTGTCCAGCGGCAGGCATCCGCGATACGTCGCAATCAGTCGGCGCAGGAGAGCTTCTTCGCCAGGATGGCCGTTCAGGGAAAAATCCCTGAAGCAAAAAGTCTCCAGGCTGCTGCCGATGTGAATGAGGTCGTCAGCGGAAAACGAATCCACCCCCGCCATCGCCAAGGCTTCCTCTGCCGCTGTCAGCGCGAAAACGACTTTGGGGTCGCGCCAGAACAGATCGCGGTCGGGTTCGTCCGCCGGTTCGGGGACATCTTGCACTTCCCCGGCGCAACGCACGTCCAGGCCGGAAGCATCGAAACGGGTGATTGGCGCGATGCCGTTCTTTCCAGATTCCAGCCCGGCAAAAAACGCTTCCCTGCCCACGCCAATGGGAGAGACGACGCCGAATCCGGTGATTGCCACGCGCCGCATCAGACTGCCTCGAACGAAAATCCGTGACCGCCGCAGCCGGTTAACCGGCAGGGTACGCCACAGGCATCAGCCAGGGCGACCAGCAGCAGAGGCGCGGCGGCGACGGTTCGACCAATGAAAGACGCCAGCGGGTCATGGAGGGGCGCGCCGGTGAAGACGAGATCCATGTTTTTGAGCCGTCTGGAAGGCGGAGCGGTTTCGGAGCGTTCCAGCACCAGACAGGCTGCGCCATCGGCGGCAATTTCCGTTGGCGCGAGATAACCGGCGCGTGCGAGTTCCACGAGGCTGGCCGGATGCGAGGGCGTGTCGGAAGCCAGTACCACCGCGCAGTCGATGTCTCCGCGCCCCAGGGCATGAGCGGCTTCAATGAGCGCGAACGCGGACTGGTCTTCCCAGGGGGTATAAAGCCCGTTGTCGCCCTTGATGCCTTCCAGCACCGAAACGATACAGGCGGGCATGTTGGCCAGCGAATGAAACGACCACAGGGGATGAATGGCGCGCAACCCTTTCTGCGTGAAAGCATTATGGCTGAACGCGCCATCTTCGCCGAACGATTTGCGCAGGAAAGAAACACTGCCGTCCATATCCATTGCCGTCAGCCCGACACCCGCATAAAGCCCGATGCGTTCCGGCCTGATGCCCCGCGCCAGCGGAGAGGACTGTGCCAGCGCCTGTCGCGCCGCCACGGCGGCCAGTTCGGCTTGGCGCGACATGAATTTGTGGATCCGTTTGTCCCGGATATGGGCAGTGATGCCCGGTTCCGCCGGAGGTGCGACCGAAAGGGCCGCGTAAGGCGTTCCAGCCAGAAAGGAATACGACTTGCCCTCCACGCGCCGCCCCGCCGCGAGCGCGGCCACGGTTGTTTGCAGCGAGCTGCCCAGGCAGGTCAACACGCCTGTACCCGTGATGAAAAGCTCAGGACACATATTTTGCGTTGGCCAGCCAGGTTTCCAGCACACGCGCCCGAATGGCGTCCTGTGTCGGATTGCCGAATTCGTGGAAGGAAAAGAGCAAGGAACATTCCGCCGCCATCTCTCCCGCAACCGATGCCGAAGCGGAGACTTTTCCGCCGTATTCATTTATCTGGAGAATCGTGCAGGTATAAAGAACCTGCGATCCCGGATAGACCGGGAGCCTGAATTTCACCTTTTCCATCAAGCTCATGAGCGCCTTGACATTTTTGCCCTGATCCCTCATGGACTCTTCCAGTAAAAGCCCGGATATCTGCGCCATGCCTTCCACTATGAGAACGCCGGGCATAATGGGTTTGAGCGGAAAATGGTCGTCGAAGAAATCCTCGCTGAGACTGACATTCTTGACTCCTTTGGCATGTTTGCCGGGCGCCCACTCAAGAATGGCGTCTACAAGAAGGAAACGCATGGCCGGAATGCTCCAGATATTCTTCGGATAACGGATGATGTAAGAGAGAGCGGCAGTCTACACGATTTTCCATGTAGAATTCTTTCGCCCACAATTCCTGTGGTGACAATCCGCCCAACGATCATGGACACAATCCCATTCTGGCGCCGCCTTTTCGTGGAGTTTCTCGCCACGGCCCTACTGCTCGCCGCCATTCTCGGCTCCGGCATCATGGCGGCAAAGCTGTCCAACG
Source organism: Zoogloeaceae bacterium (assembly GCA_031259605.1). GTDB lineage: Bacteria > Pseudomonadota > Gammaproteobacteria > Burkholderiales > Rhodocyclaceae > Azovibrio. The sequence continues at coordinate 592 of JAIRLE010000196.1, read as the reverse complement.
GAAACAATGCAGTCGCGCTGCTGGGCAATACTCTCGCCACGATTTTCGCGCTCTACTTCCTGATCGAAATATTTGGCCCTTCAAGCGGCGCGCACATGAATCCCGCCGTCAGCATTCTGATGAAATGGCGCGGGGCACTGGACGGAAAAATGCTTGGCGGCTACATTGCGGCGCAGATGGCCGGAGCGGTCTTTGGCGCCTGTCTCGCCAATGCGATGTTCGATCTGTCCGTGTGGCAACTGGCTTCCAATGCGCGAACCGGCGCGGGGCAATGGCTGGCTGAAGTGGTCGCCACCACCGGCCTGTTGCTGGTCGTGCTGAAAGCGCCGCCACAAAAGACAGCAGCCTGTGTCGCCGCCTACATCGGGTCGGCATTCTGGTTTACTTCCTCGACTTCTTTCGCCAACCCCGCCGTCACCATCGGGCGCATGTTCAGCGACACTTTTTCCGGCATCGCGCCGCAGGATGCCCCGGCTTTCATCGTGGCGCAAGGGGTAGGCATCGCGCTGGCAATGGGGATCGACCGGCTGTTGCCCCGGAATGCGAGCGCCTGATCGTGTTCCGTCTCCGGCGGCGGGTCTATTGCGACAAC
>JAIRLE010000077.1 GCA_031259605.1 Zoogloeaceae bacterium | reverse complement strand
GCCTTCGACATCGTGGAATGCCTCAAGAGCGAGGAAGATATTGAGGAATACTTTCGGCAAGTCGTGGCGGACGGCGATCCCGATGAAATCGTCGATGCTCTGGGCGTCATCGCCCGCGCGCGCGGCATGGCGAAGCTGGCGGAAGATTCCGGTCTGGGGAGGGAGAGCCTCTACAAGGCGCTCGCCCACGGCGCGAAACCGCGCTTCGAGACCATCCTCAAGGTCACTCGCGCCCTGGGTCTGAAATTGACGGTTGCGCGCGCCTGATTCCCGCGCCGATTTGGTCATCGGTTTCAATCGGCCAAGGGCATGGGCGTGGATCATTGCGGATTCTCTATCGTGCGCAGATATTTCCGCGGAATCATCTGCTTGCGTTCGCCTTCCATTCCCAGGACGAATTGCGCTCCGGGGTCGAATACGACGTGGCACAGGATATTCACGATACCGCCCTTCGAGTGTTTTTCTTCATCGATGACGATTCCTGTCGCGCCCTTGCCAATGACCAACAGCCCACTGACACTCCTGATGTCTTCATCGACGATGACTTTTTCATAACAAGGCTCCTGTTTGCGGTTTTTCTTTTGCGTCTCTGTTGCCTTCATGGTTCATCCTCCAGTGATTCCCCTTCAGGCGTACTATCGACGCCCCTTTCAATGGCCGTGGCGTGCAGGAATTCGATGAATTCCGACATTTCCCTTATCGAGAATCTGGACGTTCTCGCGCCCAGCATCACCACGCCGCCGTTCAATCCCATCGCCACCCGCGCCGTTTCCTTTCTGAATCCCGCCGTGAGGATGTCTTTCCATTCTTCCGGCGTCAGTGTTTCCATGCGTCCATTCACCGGCCATTCCAGTTGTTGCGAGAATTCAGAGAGCAGCGCCCACATGGCCGCGTTCTGCTCCAGATTCCTTCCCGGCGGCGAAATCGTCACCGTATGGCCATCCGGCGCGCAGCGCAGCGCCTCCGACGCCCGTCTGCGGGCGGTTTCATGAACGAGATGGAAAATCTGCCTGTCCATCACGTTTCTTCCGTCTTTTCCGGTTGGCTGCCGCCAATCTTTTCGTCGTCGTCTCATTTGCCAGCCGCGCCGCGTTTTCCGCCGCTCTCTGGCACTGTCGTGCCAATGACGCGTCAAGCGCCACGCCCGTGAATCGCTTTGCCGACATGGATCTTCTCAGATGCACGAAATTACCTACGGCGCGGGCGTCCTGGAGGCGGCTCATGGTGCCTGCCTTCCGGACGGGCAGGCCTGCCTGTCGTCAAGGCAGGCGCGCTTCCTCAGCAGGATGCCGGTTTCAGAGATCACGCCAGCGCGGATGTGTTCGTCCAGGATGGCGGCCATTCGCGCGCTGCGTTTTGCGCCATTGAACAGCAACCGCGCGGCGAATGGAGTTTTTGGGTGCTTCGCCCATGCCAGATGGTCGTGCGCTGTTTTGGTGGATAGGCTCGCTGCAAATTCATCGAACATTTTCCGGTTGCGCTCACGCGTCTCTGGCGCTGGCGGCGGCGGCAGCGGTTTGAACTCCGGGAATTGCCGCTCCCCGGAGCGGCAGTCGGCGAGGAATTCCGGCAGGGTCGGCGGAAACGGGCGCGACTTCATCCGTTCCATGCCTGCCTGCAGGCAGTGCGGTTTGCCGCGATACTCGCCCAACGCCTTCGCCCACTCCGCCATCACCTGGTTCATGTCGGCGTTTTTCCACAGGTCGAGAAATTTCGACCCATAAAAGCAGGTCATGCGGTTGAACAGCCGCTCGATTGCCTCAATCGGCAACGGTTCTGGCGGTGCTGGCGCGCGGCAAGGCGCTGGCGCGCAGCGGATTGCTTCGATTGGCGCAATGCCGTCACGCAATGCGCTGGTACTGTCCGCAAATGTCGTTGTCGTGTCCATGTCGTTTTTTTCCGGTGAGAATTTCATACGCCTCTTGTCGCTCTTCGGAGAGCGTCTTCCGTCGCGGCACATCGGGCGAGGCGCGGGCGTTCTGCTGCATCCATTCGGCCTTGAAGCCCTGCCAGCCGCGCTGGCAGCATTCCCGCAGCACGGCTTCCAGCGATAACCCGGCTTTGTCCGCCTCGCGCTCCAGCCCCGCCAGAGCGGTTGGCGTCAAGGGCGCGCGCTTTTGCCGACGCATCAGCAAAAAATCGTCCCAGACGCCAGCATCGACGCCTTCAGGCATTGCCGCTGTCGCAACGGGCTTCGCCCTTTTCGCGTCAGGCGGCTTGTCCGCAACAGCCGCCCGCGAGTTTTTTTCGCGGGCAGGCATCCCCCCCGCTTGCGGGGGGGTAGGGGGGGTATACGGTTCACTGATAGGTTCACTGATAGGTTCGTGTCCCGATTTCGGGACTGGTGGTAGTCCCACTTTCGGGACTGGTGGTAGTCCCACTTTCGGGACTGGTACCACTTCCGGGACTAGTCCCACTTTCGGGACTGGTGGTAGTCCCACTTTCGGGACTGGTACCACTTTCGGGACTGGTGCAGTACCACTTTGGGCACTGGTGCCGTCGAACAAATGCCTGTCGACCACGCCGACGAGCAGATAGCGATTCACCGTCCCGATCGCTTTCTGCGCGCGAATCAACCCCATCTGTTCGAGATCGCGTAATGCGTGAATGATGGTGTCACGACTGCCGATACACGTATCAGCTTTGAGGCGCGCGATTGACGGCCAACATTCATGCTCTTCGTTGGCGCGATCGGCGAGCGACAGCAGGATGATTTTCTGTGTCGCGGAAATGCCTTGCTGTTGCCACGCCCAGCGTATCGCGTCAATGCTCATTTTTCGCCTCCGATTCGGTCATGGTTTCCGCGGGAAAAATATCCGGTACGGTGATGGTGTATCGCGTTGCTTTCGAGTGGCCGCC
>JAIRLE010000066.1 GCA_031259605.1 Zoogloeaceae bacterium | reverse complement strand
TAGTCCTTCAGGGCGGGCTTGAAGTCAGGGTGGGCGCAGTTTTCGATCACCACCTGGGCGCGCTGCTTGGGGGAGAGGCCGCGCAGATCGGCCAGGCCCTGTTCGGTGACCAGCACCTGCACGTCGTGCTCGGTGTGATCGACGTGCGAGGCCATTGGCACGATGCAGGAAATGTCGCCGCCCTTGGCCGTCGAGGGCGTCATGAAGATGGAAAGGTAGGCGTTGCGGGCGAAATCGCCGGAGCCGCCCAAGCCGTTCATCATCTTCGTGCCCATGACGTGCGTGGAATTGACGTTCCCATAGATGTCCGCCTCGATCATGCCGTTCATGGCGATCACCCCCAGGCGGCGGATGATTTCCGGGTTGTTGGAGATTTCCTGCGGGCGCAGGATGATGTTCTTGCTGTAGCGCGCCAGATCCTTGTTCAGTTCCTCCAGCGCCTTGGGCGAGAGCGAAAAGGCGGTGGCCGAGGCGCAGACGAGCTTGCCGGATTTGATCATGTCCAGCATGCCGTCCTGCAGGACTTCCGTGTATGAGGTGAGATTCTCGAACGACCCTTCGTTCAGGCCGGAGAGCACGGCGTTGGCAATGTTGCCGACGCCGGATTGCAGGGGCAGCAGGTTTTGCGGCAGACGGCCCTGTTTCACTTCGTGGGCGAGGAATTCCAGGATATGCCCGGCAATCTTCCTGGAACTCTCGTCGGGCGGCGAGAACGGCGAATTGCGGTCGGGGCGATGGGTCTCCACCACGGCGACGACCTTGGCGGGATCGACTTCCAGATAGGGCGAGCCGATGCGGTCGGTGGCGCGGGCCAGCGGGATCGGCGCGCGATGGGGCGGCAGCGCCACGTTGTAGATGTCGTGCATGCCTTCGAGCGCGGCACTCTGCCAACTGTTGACTTCGAGGATCACCTTGTTGGCGCAGGCAAGCCAGGTCGGGTTGTTGCCGACCGATGAGGAGGGAATGAGCTTGCCGTCGGCGGTGATGCCGACCACTTCGATGATGGCGACGTCGAGTTTTCCCAGGAAGCCGAAGGCGGCCAGTTGCGCGACGTGCGAGAGGTGGATGTCGGTGTATTCGATGCTGCCTTCGTTGATCTTGTTCCTGAGCACCGGGTCGGATTGATAGGGCAGGCGCTTTTCGACGCCGTCTACGATGGCGAGCGAACTATCGAGATCGGGCGCGGTGGAAGCGCCCGTCCACAGGCCGACCCGGAATTTCTTGCCGGAAATCCGGGCTTCCAGGATGCGCTTGGCCAAGGCTACCGGCACTACCTTGGGGTAGCCCGCGCCGGTAAAGCCGCTGACGCCGACATTGGCACCCGCCGGAATCGAGGCGGCCGCTTCTTCGGCGGACATGATTTTGCTTTTCAGTTGGGGATTGAGAATACGATCTTCAGACATTGCGCTTTCCTGCTGGATTGAGTGAAAAGAAGGAGGCGGCCGCCACAGGCGCGGACATTGAAGCCGCGGCAGCCCGCGCCCCGAATTCTAAACAGCCCGTCCGCCCGCAAGCAAACATTTTGTTTTTGCCTTTTGCTTTTCCCGCCGCTGGCTGCGCGTCAATGCCAGCCGTTCCACGGGCAGGCGCACGGGGATGCAGGCGCGGCAGTTGTCGCGGTCGGTAGACGAACAGCCCGCTGCGGCGAAACCCTGGGCGCAGCAACTGGCGGTACGCCTCCCGATCGATTGGATGCGCCGCCACTTGCGAACGCGCGCTCCGCGTCGGCAGATAGCTGCATGCATGGGGCGCGGTGCAGTAAAACCGCAAGTCGGCAGGCAGAGGATGCGCGTTGCTCATTTTGCTTCCACATCCTGCCAGGGTCGCGCTGCGCCATCTTTGGGCCAGAGGCCGGGCGGCGCGGCGTTGGCGGTCAGGCGCGACAGATGCTTGATGAATTCCGCGCGCGGGATTTCCCTCGCGCCCAGGGAAAGCAGGTGTCGGGTACGCACCTGGCAATCCAGTAGCCCGAATTCATGCTGGCGCAGGTAACGGATGAGATGCGCGAGGGCGATTTTGGAGGCGTCCGCGCAATGGGCGAACATGGATTCGCCATAGAACATGCGTCCGATGGCCACGCCGTAAAGCCCGCCAATCAGGGTTTTTTCACCGTTCGCCTCCATGCGCCAGGTTTCCACGCTGTGCGCCCAACCCGCCTGGTGCAGCGCGCCGTAGGCGGATTGGATGTCGGCGGTGATCCAGGTGCCGTCCTGCCCTGGGCGCGGGACATTGGCGCAGGACGCCATCACCCTTGAAAAGGCCGTATCCAGCCGCACGCAAAAGCCGCCGCGTCGCAGGGTCTTGTTCAAGGAGCGGGATAGCCGGAATTCGGCGGGAAAGAGTACCGTGCGCGGGTCGGGACTCCACCAGAGCACCGGGTCGCCCGCGGAAAACCACGGGAAAATCCCTTGGCGATAGGCGTCGAGCAAGCGGGAAGGCGTCAATTCCCCGCTTGCCGCCAAAAGCCCGTTCGGCTGCGCGGTGCCAAGGGGAGGGAAGGCGTCCCGCGCTTCCAGCCAGGGGATCATGAAATGCGGGCAGATGCGTGGCGAAACGGTCAATCCGGGCGCTTGCCGGCAATCAGCCGCCGCGCGCCGTTGTAACGGGTCAGCCAGTAGCGCTTCTGCATGCTTTCCACGCGCACTGTGCCGCCGGAGCTGGGGGCGTGAAGAAAATAGTTGTCGCCCAGATAGATGCCGACATGCGAGAAAGCGCGGCGCGCGGTATTGAAGAACACCAGATCGCCGGGTTTCAATTCGGTTCGCTTCGCGACTTCCGCGCCCATGCGCGATTGTTCGTGGGCAGTACGCGGCAACACCAGATCGATGGCGTCCCGATAGACCAGGCGCACGAAACTGCTGCAATCCAGCCCGACAAGCGGATCGTCGCCGCCCATGCGGTAGCGCACGCCGACAAGTTCCAACGCTTTCAGGATGACATCCTGAGTGGTATTGGAGTAACGTGCGAACAGTGACTCTTCCGCATCGTGCCGCGTCACGTCTTCCGCAAGGGCGGAAGACGGAAAAATGACGGACGCGGAAACGGAAAAAATGAACAGAAAGGTTTTGCAAGACTTGAACATGGGTCACAATCTAGGCGAGACTTCATGTTTTGTAAACCATATCCCATTTTCCGGAAGGAGAATTTTGCGTGTCCGAACTGCGCCGCATCCTGATTGTCGATGATTCCCGCATGGTGCGCGCCTCACTGATCCGGCACCTGAAGGGCGTATACGATACCCGGGAAGAGGGGAATGGAGAGCAGGCCTGGCAGACCCTGGTGCTGGATCACAGCATCGAGGCGGTCATTTCGGATTTGCAAATGCCGGTGCTGGATGGCTTCGGCCTGCTGGAACGGCTGCGCGGCTGCAAGTTGAAGCGCTTGCAGGACATTCCCTTCGTGTTGATTTCCGGCGACGATGATCAGGAAACCATGGAGAGAGCGGAACGGATGGGGGTTTCCGACTTCATCACCAAGGGCATCAGCGCCACGGAACTGAAAACCCGGCTGGGCAACCTGTTGCAGTTTGTCGATACCCGGCAAAGCCTGGAAGACGCCCGCGTCCACCAAACCCAGGACCCAGACAGCGGGCTTTTTACCCGGCGCTACATCGAATTGCAGAGCGCGCAGGCGCTCTCGCACGCTTTGCGTCATCACGCGGACGCCAGCCTGATGCTCATTGGCTTCGATAACTTCGCGCGCCTGACCGAACAGCTCGGCGAACGCAAGGCGGGGGAAATCTGCCTGAAATTCGCGCGCCAGGTGGCGGACAAGGTACGCCGCGAGGACAGCATCGGGCATTTTTCGCCAGGGCGTTTTGCCATCATCAGTCCCGGCACGTCGCCGGAAACCTGCCTGGTCTTCGCGGAGCGCCTGCGCCGCGCCGTTTCCGCTGCCGTCATCACATCTGGCGGCAAGCGCCTGGATTTGAGCATGAGCATCGGCATTGCCAGCGTCTTGAGCGACCAGGTAACTTCAGCGGGCGCGCTTATCGATCTGGCGTGCGAACGCCTGGATCTGGCGGTCAGTAGCGGCGGCAATTGCGTGAAATGCAACGTTCGGGAAACCGCCGAACCCGTGGCGCCCTCGCTGGGCATTGAACAGGCGCTGGAGTTTCTGTTCGCGCAGAAAAGCGAAAGCGTGCGCCAGCAATTGCTGCCCTTGAGCGAACGCCTGCTGCCGTTCCTGTTGTTGCTGCAACAGGAATCGGGCGTCGACATGCGCCTTGCCGAAGTCTGCCAGAAACTGGCCGAACGCGCCGCTTCCCGATAAATTTTCTTTTCGCCATTGTCATGTCTGAACGCACATCTTCTCCTCCTTCCCGCCGCTGGCCCAAGATTCTTGGCATTTCGCTCGTCCTGCTCCTTCTGGTTGTCGTCATTGCCTTCCAGGTTGCCGTGCGTGTGCTGAAGGGGGAAGTCATCGCTGCGTTGGGGGCGGAGGCTGAAATTCGCGAACTGAAGATTGGACTGACCAGCGTGGAGGTCATCGGCATTCGTCTGCCCGCGCCCAAGACTGAAGGCAAGGCCGTTTGGCCTGCCGGGGACTTTTTGCGCGCCGAGCGTCTTGTCATTACGCCTTCGCTTGCCAGTTTGTTGAGCGGGCGCATCGTCCTGAAGAACATTCGTGTCGAGGGCGCGTATCTTTCTCTTTTACGCGAGCGTGATGGCCGTCTGCGCTTGCTTCCCACGCTGACCGAAAGAACCGTAACCACCCGTCGCCCCGATCCCGCGCGTTCTGCTGCCTTGCGTCGCTCGCATTCCCAACCCTGCGCAGCCGATGCGGGCGGCCAGAAACTTGAGATTGAGCGTATTGAAATCGTGGAGAGCAGCATTGATTTCTTCGACGCCAGCGTTCGCCGGACACCGATCAAAATCACGCTGGAAGACCTGAATTTCAGCCTTGATCGCTTGCGCTTGCCCGAACTGACGGGAGAAAGCCGCCTCAAGCTGACCGGTACTCTCAAGGGCAGAGCACAGGACGGAAAAATCAGCGTCGAGGGCAAAATCGAACTCGCCAGCAAGGATTCCGACATCCAGACCCGGCTACAGGGCGTCGACCTCACCGTCTTGCAGGCTTATCTGGTGAAAGCGAGCGATGTCGGCATCCGGAGCGGCCTGCTGGACATGGAAGTACACAGCGTGGTGAAAAAAGGCCATCTGCATGGCCCCGGCGCGCTCAGCCTGCGTCGCCTCGAACTGAGCAACAACGGCAACGCCTTCATGGGAATGCCGCGTAACCTGGTTGTCGCCGTGCTGAAGGGCGGCAAGGATCGCATCGATGTCAAGTTCATCCTTTCCGGCAATGTCGACAACCCTGGATTTTCCTTGAACGAGAGCATCGCGCGCGAAATCGGCATCGGCCTGATGGGCGCGCTGGGCATCAACGCGGGAAGCCTGGCCAAGGGCTTGGGCAATGCGGGCAAGGATATCGGCAAACTGGGCGAATCCCTGGGAAAAATGCTGGGCGGGCAGTAGCAGAAGGCAGCGCGCTGTGCGTGCTTTGTAGCCGGTGTCCAGAACCTGTTCATCGTCTCCATGGGTTTCCCTCATCCGCCCTCCGGGCACCTTCTCCCTCTGAAGGGGGAGAAGGAAAACCAGGCGCTTCCCGCGACAATCCGAGATCATGAACAGGTTCTCGGTGATCGTGCGCCTGGCACGACGCGCTCCTTTCCGATTACGGATTACGGATCACAATTCTGTCTTCCGTCCCCGCTCGCAGTTGTGCCGCGTAGTCTTGTGCTTGTTTGGCCTGGGGCGCGTCCGGGTCTTCCACAAAAAGCAGGTTTTCCTCGATGCGTTCGGCTACGCTGCGGAGGACGGACTGGCGCGTTTCCGGCGGCAGCAGGTTTTCCGCGAAGACGACGAGATCGATGGGTACCGGCAGATGGAGGGAGATCTTGCGGACAAGATTGATGGCGCAGGGCGGACAGATGAGGCTTTCCACCGCCAGCAGCCAGAGTTTTTCGCGCGAAAGCGGGTAGTCTGCGTGAAACCGGGCAAACTGGTACAACTGAAAAAGGATGAGCAGGTAAATGAACGGCAACAACGCCAGAACGTACAGGATGGGCAAAAAACACAGTCCCAGCGGCATGAGCAGCAAAATGCCCGGCGCCAGCAACAGCGTTCCTGGCAGCAGCCGGGAGGAGAGCGCCGTGTCCCGCGCGCGAAACGCCTCAAGCCGCGTTGCCGCGTCCGGCGTCGCGCCGCCTTCTGGCGGCGGATACGGCGACCAGGTAAGCCGGTAGGCGGGGTAAAACGGCGTCACCAGCGGCAGACGGATCAGCAGGCGCCTGCCGAAGGTGGCGTTGTTACGTGGGAATATCACCCGGTAACCCGAAGGAAGGCGATGCGCCACGACCTCGTTGCGATACGCCAGCACGATGCAGTCATAGAGGTACAACAGGAAAATCACGACGATCAGTTGTCCCTCCGCCGGAACGTACACGCTGTGAAGGCTCCGGCTTATTCCGGTTTCTTGCGCTGGAAGATGCGCTTGAAAAAACTGCCGATGGCCGCAAATGCCGCCAGCACGCCGACGACCAGCAATTTCCAGTATTTCGCCAACAGGCCCGACTTGAGCAGCGCGGCGGCCGCGCCCCCGGCGATGAGCGCGGCCAGGCCGTATTTGGCCACCTTGTCGCCTTCCTTGTATTCGCTGTAACGCTGGCCTTCCACGAACTTGTAGCCGTCTACCACCTTCTTGAATTCCGGCAAGGCGGTCGCCAGTTTTTCCGGCGAGACCACGAGGGTTGCCGAAGTGACGCCCAGTCGCCCCAGAAGGCGGGTTTCATAATTGACGCCCTCCTGCTTGTCGTCGGAAGTGATGAAGGACAGCGCCCATTCTAGGCGCCTGGTCTTCGGATCGTAAAACGGCGCTTGTTTCCAGCCTAGGTTCAACAACTGCGGCCAGCCTTTACTGGCACGTTCCTTGTTGCCTTCGTCCTGGTTTTCGCGCATGGATTTGATCAGCGCGTCGGCGTCGATTTTTTCGTCGTCCTTGACGTGACCGGTGTCCGAGTATTCAAAGGTCGCCCACCAGTCGCCATTGTCCGGGCCAAAAAAGTATTCCTGGCCGCTGGCGGGGTTCTGGGTGACGTCTTCCAGGAAGGTACGGGTATCCGCGGCATCCAGGAAAGAGAAGCCCGCAGGCACGTCGAAGGTCGCCACCGGCCCCACATTGACCGTCTTCGGGCCTTCCACCCAATTCAGGCTGGCGATGATCGCCGCCGTTTTATCGGCCGCTTCCTCCGCGTTTCCTTCCTGCGCGGTAACTGTGGACGCCATGGCCCAGCCTGCGGCCCAGACGGAAAAAATCAGGATTGAGCGAGATAATGACAAAGGGTTCATGTTTTATCCTTTCGATTTAAAAATTACAACAAAAACAGGGTTGCCAATCCCAGAAAAATGAAAAAGCCGCCGGAATCGGTGAGTGCCGTGATCATAACCGATCCGCCGACGGCGGGATCCGCGCCCAGGCGTTGGCGCAGCATGGGAATGCCCACGCCCGCGAACGCCGCCAACAGCAGATTCAGCGTCATGGCGGCGGTCATCACCAGTCCCAGTGAAATGCTTTTGTAAAGCCACCAGGCCAGCGCGCCCAGCAAGCCGCCCCAAAGCACACCGTTGATCAGCGCCACGCCCAGTTCTTTTTTCAACAGCCGCCGCGTGGCGTCGGGTTTGACCTGTCCCATGGCGATGGCGCGCACGATCATGGTGACGGTCTGGTTGCCGGAATTGCCGCCAATGCCCGCCACGATGGGCATGAGCGCCGCCAGCGCCACCAGTTGTTCGATAGAAGTCTCGAAAATGCCGATGACGCGCGAAGCCACGAAGGCCGTCACCAGATTGACCGCCAGCCACGCCCAGCGGTTTTTCACCGAATTCCAGACCGAAGCGAAAATATCTTCTTCCCCGCGCAGCCCCGCGTTCGCCAGTTGCTCGGCTTCGGATGCCTCGCGGATGAAATCGACCACGGCCACCAGGGTGAGCCGCCCGACCACGCGGTTTTCCGTATCGACCACCGGGGCGGAGACCAGATCGTAACGTTCGAACGCCTGTGCCGCTTCTTCAGCCTTGTCTTCCGGCTGAAAGCGCACCACATCCTTTTTCATGGCGGCGCGCACATCCGAATCCGGGTCGTGGGTGAGCAAGTCTTCCAGCGTCAATACGCCTTCCAGGCGTTCGTCGCGGTCGACCACGAAAATTTTGTCGGTATGTTCCGGCAGTTCGTCGAAGCGGCGCAGATAACGCAGGACGACTTCCAGGGTAACGTCCTCACGCACCGTCACCATGTCGAAATCCATGAGTGCGCCAACCGTGCCTTCCGAGTAGGAGATGGCGGTACGCAACTGCGCTCGCTCTTCCGGCGGCAGTGCCTGGAAAACGTCATCCACCACTTCTTGCGGCAGATCGGGCACCAGGTCGGCGAGTTCGTCGGTATCGAGCGATTCCGTGGCGGCAACCAGTTCGTGCCGATCCATGGCGTCGATCAGCGTTTCACGCACCGCGTCGGAGACTTCCAGCAGGATTTCCCCGTCGCGTTCCGCCCGCACCATGTCCCAGACCAGCAGACGATCTTCCAGCGGCAGGGCTTCCAACGCATAGGCCACATCCGCCGGGTGCATGGCGTCGAGCCTGGCGCGCAGATCGTCGAGTATCCGCTCGGTCAGCGCTGCATCCTGCGCCGGTTGCGGCGATTCCGGGTCAAGCGCCGCAACCGCCGACTGCCGGTAACCGGCAAGCAGGTCTTCCACCTCGTGCAGACGTTCCTGCAGGTCTTCCGTATCGCTCAGTGGTTGTTCTTCACTCATGGTGCGCCGCCGCAAAAGAAGCGGCATTCTAACATTCCGGCGCGTTGTGGACTGCCCGCCCTGCAAATTTGCCAGGGCAGGAGCATCAAATCATGTGTAATTGGGGCAAGGAGCGGTGAGCGGACGACACCCTCTCCCGCAAGTGGGAGAGGGAAAAACGGGCATTCATGCGGCTGCCCTGTGATGTCCAGCGGTCACCCTGTTTCCTGTTTCCCTGAACCTTGTAGAATCCAGTTTTCGCGCGGCGTTTTTACCGGAAATGAAAATACTGATTGTCGATGACGAACCGGCGATTGCCGATACGCTGGCCTACGCGCTTTCCGCCGAAGGCTATGCCACGGACTGCTGCGCGTTGGGACAGGAGGCGCTGGAATGGGCGCGGACGCGGGATTACGCGCTGGTAATCCTGGACGTGGGTCTGCCGGACATGAGCGGGTTTGAGGTCTGCCGCGCCTTGCGCCGTCATTCGGAAGCGCCGGTGATCTTTCTCACGGCGCGCGCCGAGGAAGTCGATCGTGTCGTCGGGTTGGAACTGGGGGCGGACGATTATGTCGCCAAGCCCTTCAGCCCGCGCGAACTGGTCGCGCGTGTGCGCGCCATCCTGCGCCGCGCCCAGTCGCGCCGCCAGACGCCCACGCGCGACGCGGATTCCGGCGTATTTACCCTCGATGCCGAGGGCTTGCGTATTGCCTGTTGCGGCCAGTGGCTCAATCTGACTCGTTACGAATACCGTCTGCTGGCCTGTCTGCTCGAACATCCGGGACGGGTATTTTCCCGCGCCTTTCTCATGCGGCACGTCTGGGAGGACGCGGAAGAAACCGAAGAACGCACCGTCGACACCCACATCAAGACCCTGCGCGCCAAGCTGCGCCTGCCGCTCCCCGAAGGCGACCCCATCGTGACCCATCGCGGTCTGGGTTACAGCATCGACCCGTGAATATCTCCGTCCGCCTTTTTCTCGGGTTTTTCCTGATTGTTGGCCTATCCGCCTGGTTCATGTTCGACATCGTGACACAGGAAGTGGAGCCGGGATTGCGTCAAGCCACCGAAGAAACGCTGGTGGACGCGGCGCATGTGCTGGCGGAAATGGCCGCCAGCGACCTGGCCGCACAGCGCATTCGCGACGGCAATTTCGCCCGTTCCCTGCAAGCGGCCAGACAGCGCCTGTTTGCCGCCAACATTTATGGCGTCAAAAAGGAAAGCGTGGATTTTCGCGTGTATGTCAGCGATGCGCGGGGCATCGTGGCTTTTGATTCGGAAAACAAGATGCTGGGCAGCGATTTTTCCCGCTGGAAGGATGTCTCCAGCGTCCTGCGCGGCGAATACGGCGCGCGCACCACGCGGGAAGACCCGAATCTGCCGAATACTTCCTCCCTGTACATTTCCGCGCCGATTTTTCGGCAGGGCAAACTCATCGGCGTACTTTCACTTGCCAAGCCCACAGTAAGCCTGCAACCCTATATCCAGCGCGCCATAAGCCGTTTGCGTCACGATGGCCTTGCCATGCTCGCCATTTCCGCCGCCATCGGCTTGGTGTTTTCCTTCTGGCTGATGCGCTCGATCTACGGCTTCATCCGCTACGCGCGGGCGGTCAGCGTTGGCGAGAAGGCAAAAGCGCCCACGGGCGGCGGACGCCAGTTTTCCGAATTGGCGTCCGCCCTGGCCGCCATGCGCGAACGCCTGGAAGGCAAGCAGTACGTGGAAAAATACGTCCAGAACCTCGCGCACGAAATGAAAAGTCCGCTGACCGCCGTCGTTTCCGCCGCCGAACTGCTGGAAGCGCCGTTGCCGGATGCCGAACGACGGCGTTTTGCCTGCCTGATCCGCGATGAAGCGCAACGCCTGCAACACGTGATCGAACGCATGTTGCAACTGGCGCGCGTCGAACAACTGCAACGCCCGGAAGACAATCAGCCGCTGGACTTGGGCGAACTGGCCCGGCAATGCGTGGAAGCGCATCGCGTCGCGCTGGAAAAGCGGGCGCTGCAAATCCAGATCGACGCCAACGGCAATTTTCCTTGCCGGGGCGACGCCTTTTTGCTGCGGCAGGCGATCAACAATCTGCTCGACAATGCCATCGCCTTTTCGCCTGCGGGCGGCCTCATTCAGATGGTTCTGGAAAAACAGGCGAACCGCATCCGGCTCTGCGTCCGCGACCAGGGGGCGGGCGCGCCGGATTACGCCCTGCCGCAGCTTTTCGAGCGTTTCTACTCCCTCCCCCGCCCCGCCACCGGACGCAAAAGCACCGGCCTGGGGCTGCCCTTCGTGCGCGAGGTCGCGCAACTGCACGGCGGCAGCGCCCAATTCGCCAACTGGCCGGAAGGCGGTGCCAGCGTCAGTTTCGATCTTTTGGCAGACCAAAGGCAGACGCGCCTTTCAACCTGAACTTCACATTCGCTTCACGCGCGCTTCATCATCCGCGCACATGCCTTGCCTATACTATGCGCGTATTCAACCTGACCTGGAGACAATGATGAACTGGACGCTTTTGAAGAAGCTGTTGGGCATGGTCATCCTGACCCTGATCCTGATGGTTCCCCTGATGATGGTGGAAGAGCAGATCAGTATGCGCAGCGCCTATCAGCAGCAAGTGGAATGGCAGGTCGCCCGGACGGCGTATGGCCAGCAAACCCTGGCGGGGCCGGTACTGGCGGTGCGTTACCGGGTGCAAAGACCGATGGAAGTCATCACGGATGAAAAGACGGGAAAACCCGTGAAAACCCGCCTTCCTCCGCCGGAAGAACGGGTCGCCATGTTGCCCGCCGAACGCCTGGAGATAGCAGGCGAAGCCAAGATGGACGAGCGCCAGGTGGGTATCTATCGGGTGCGGCTTTACCATCTGGAGATGCTGCTGAAGGGCAGTTTCAGTCTTCCCGCCGATGTCCTGCGCCTCGAACCGGAGGATGGAAAACTGCTGGACGCGCGTGCCGTACTGCTTTTTGGCGTCACCGACCTGCGCGGCATCGGCAATGACCCGGAAGCCGACATCGATGGACAGAAACGGCGCTTTGCCAAACCCAAGGACGAAGCGCTGGCGCATGCGATCTCCGGCAGCCGCCTGGAAATGGAACTGGGCGCGCTGACGCCGAATGCGGCGCGCAGCGTTGACTTCAGCTTCCCCCTGAAACTCTCCGGCATGAGTTCCTTTTCCTTTGCGCCCACGGCGCTTGCCAACAGCCTCACACTGACCTCCGAATGGCCGCATCCCAGCTTTTCCGGGAGTTTCCTGCCGCAGGAGCGGCGTGTCGACGATGCGGGATTCGAGGCGAAGTGGATGGTTTCCAGTCTCAACCTGAACAACAACCAGGACAGGGAAAACGTGGAAGTATTGAGCACCTCTTTCATCGAGCCGGTCGATCTTTACCTGCAATCCGAACGGGCGATCAAGTACGGCATACTGTTCATCGTGCTCACCTTTACCGCCTTCTTCCTGTGGGAAATCCTGCGCCGCCAGATCCTGCACGGCATGCAATACCTGCTGGTCGGAATGGCGCTGACCATTTTCTTCCTGCTGCTGATCGCGCTTTCCGAGCACATCGCCTTCCTTTACGCCTACCTGCTTTCCGCCACCGCCTGTATCGGCCTGATCGTGTTCTACCTTTCCAGCGTGCTGGGCGGACGCAAACCGGCGCTGGCCTTCGGCGGCGGCTTGGTTATCCTCTACGGCGCGCTCTACGGCCTGCTCCAGTCGGAAGACAACGCGCTGCTCATCGGCAGCGGCATGCTCTTCATCGCCCTGGCCGCCATCATGATCAGCACCCGCAAACTGAACTGGCGCAAGCTGGGCGGCACCTGAGGACTTGTTCGTGATCTTCGGCGAGCGGCCCGGCGTCTCCTTCCCTGCTTCAATGCCCTCTCCCGCAAGCGGGAGAGGTGATGCGGGCAGGCGCTAGGCGGCGGCAACCATTACCCGGTTCTTGCCCGCTTTCTTGGATTCGTACATGGCGGCATCGGCGCGCCGGATGACGGAAGACTGGCTTTCGCCAGCCTGAAGCTGGGCAATGCCGGCGCTGAAAGTGATCAGCACCCGCTGGTTCTCATGCAGAAAAATGCGTCGGGTGAGGTTGCGTTGCAGGCGGGTCATGGCAAAGACGGCTTCTTTCAGATCGGTTTCCGGAAAGACGATGATGAATTCCTCGCCGCCGAAGCGGGCGAGCGTATCCTGCGGGCGCAGGCTCTCGCGGATGACCGCCGCCAGATGGATCAGCGCCTCGTCGCCCGCCGCGTGACCATGACTGTCGTTCAGTTTCTTGAAATCGTCGATGTCGAGAAGCGACAGGCAGATGGGCAGTTCATGCCGTTCGGCGCGGGCGATTTCCTTGTTCAGCAGATCGTCCAGTCCGCGCCGGTTCAACGCGCCCGTGAGCTGATCGTGACGAATCAGATGGCTGGTCTGCGCCAGTTCCCGTTCCAGCGCCTTGACGCGCCCTTCCGCCGCCGCCGCCTTTTCCTGCGTCGTGCGCAGATCGTCGTGCGATCTCTGGGCATTCAACTGGATAGCGCGGGTTTTTTGCATCACTTCCGCCAGCACCGATTCCAGTTCATTGATGTTGTTGGCCGCGCTCACCCGCTTGGCGCACCGTTCCATGGCGTCGTGATAATCGGAAGTCGCTCCGGAAAACGAGGCCAGATGATCGACGAACCCGCTCAGCATGTGTTTCAACGCGTCCTTGGCTTCCTGCAAGCTGAGTTTCAACTGGCTTTGCTTGAAGATGACTTCCTTCATGCGCTGTTCCGCGTCATCCAGCGCGCGCTGGGAAAGCGGCTTTTCCACGATGTCGCGGACAATTTCGATTTGCCCGGCAAGCCACTTGTCGTCCTGCAACAGTTCGCCGATGTTTTCGACGATCAGACGCAGGAGTTTCAGCAGGCTGGCGCGTAATTCAGTCTGATCCTCGATGGATAGCGCCAGCCGGAAGGCAAACTGCTTCAAGGTAGTCTGCATCGTCGCCAGTTGGGCAAGGGAATTGGCCTGGCGAACCGCCTGCGCAAACGCCTGCGCCTCGCTGAAAAAGCGGGGTTGCTCGGCCAGCAAGGGGGCAATGCAATTTTCCAGCGCGTAGGCAAAAAGTTCGCGCATCTCTGGCAGCACGGCCATCCGGTCGCTGACCAGCGCGGACGGCGGACTGGCGGATACCGGCGCGGATTCAGGAAGATCGGCACCCGTCAAGGGAATGTCATTGGCGGCCTCACCGCGCGCCCAGGCGCGTTGCAGGTTTTCCAGGCGTGTAAAAAGAGCGCGCGGATTGCTGGCGGAAATGGTCAGCGCCCGATCCAGCGCCTCCCGCTTCTTGCCTGGCGTAATGTCGGCGGACTTGTTTTCCCATTGCCGGAACAAATCGCCAATCAGACGGCTCCAGGCCAGTTGCTGGACTTCCGCCAGCGTACCGAACCCGCCCGCCAACGTCCGGCGCACACTCTCCCAATCCCGGCGCGCAATCGCCTCGCCCAAATCCCGCTCCAGACGCGATTGCCCCGGCGCGGCCCGGGAGAGTTCATGCGCCAGACGCTTGATCTCCTTTTCCGGAAACGTATCCGCATCGGAGACCAGACCGGAAATTTCTGCATACAACATGCGGTAATTGTCCGGCGTTGGCGGAATGCGCCGCGCCGCCAGTTGGCGAAACGCTTCGCGCGCGATTTCGGTCGGATTGTTG
>JAIRLE010000059.1 GCA_031259605.1 Zoogloeaceae bacterium | reverse complement strand
CGAAGGTTGAGACCCCGGCCGCGGCCGGGGTTTCGACCGTAGCCATTCTCGAGGGGAGAGAAACCCCTTCCCAATGGAGTTGGACCGACAGCCCTGAAGGGCTGTCGCTAATTTTTGCTTTGCCCTGGCTACAGGGACTGGATTGCCTCCGTTTGCCTGAGTTGCTGTTCCAGCGCCTTCACTCGCCGCGCGAGCGCCTCGAGGCTGCGGAGTTGGGCGGCGTTCTTGAGCCAGTCCGCATGGCGTTCCAGCGGATAGAGCGCGGTGTATTTTTCGCCGCTTTGCGTGATGTTTTTCATCACCATGCTGCCGGGGGAAATTTCCGTATGCGGGGCAATCTCCAGATGCCCCAGAATCATGGCCGCGCCGCCAATCGCGCAATGGTGGCCGATACGTGCGCTGCCGGCAACGCCAACGCAACCGGCCATCACAGTATGCTCGCCAATCACGCAGTTATGCGCAATCTGAATCTGGTTATCCAGCTTCACGCCGTCACCGATGACAGTGTCTTCCAGCGCGCCCCGGTCAATGCTGGTGTTGGCACCAATTTCGACATTATTGCCAATCACCACCCGGCCAACCTGGGGAATCTTCACCCATTCGCCCCCTTCCCGGTCGAAATCCGGCGCGAAACCAAAACCGTCCGCGCCGATCACCGCGCCGCTGTGAATGATGGCGCGCTGGCCAATACGGCATCCGGGATAAATGCTGACGCCGGGATGAATCACGCTGTCCGCGCCGATCACCACGTCCGCGCCGATGTGGGCATGGGCGAGTATTTCCACGTTTTCGCCCAGAGTAACGCCAGAGCCGATCCAGACACCGGGGCCGATATGACAGGAAAGCGGAACGGCGCTCTCCACGATGGCGGAGGGATGCGTTCCCGCCGTCCGCCGCGCGGCAGGGTTCAGCAAGGCGGCGACGCGCGCGTAATAAACGTAGGGGTTCGCTGTGAGGATGACGGCCAGCAAGGGTTCGCCGGAGGCCGCAAGCGGCAGCGCCGAAGCCATGCCGGGATGCAGGATGACGGCGCTGGCGCGGGTGTCGCGCAGGCGCTTCCTGTATTTCGGATTCGCCAGAAAAGCAATCTCGCCCGGCCTGGCGCTTTGCAGGGAAGCGACCTGATGAATGCGCACATCCGCGTTGCCGCGCGTTTCGCCCGCGCAGACGGCTTCAAGACGCCGGACAATCTGCGTCAGCGTCAGGGACGCTCCGGAGGACATCATTTACCGTCGGAGAGCGCTTTCACCACCTTATCGGTAATGTCCAGACGCGGATTGACCCAGATGACATCCTGAAGAATCAAATCGAACTTCTCGTTCTCGGCAATCTGCCGGATGACCTTGGTCGCCCTGTCGGAGATGGTGGCATAGGCTTCATTCTGGCGCAGGCTCAGGTCTTCGCGGAATTCACGCTGCTTTCTCTGGAATTCGCGCGAAAGTTCGGCATATTCGCGTTCCTTGGCGCGGCGTTCGCTCTCTGACATGGTGACAGCATTCTTTTCCATGTTTTCCTGCATTCCCTGCAACTTCTTCGCCACTTTCTGCAATTCCTGATCGCGCCCGGAAAATTCCTTTTCGATATCCTTGGCGGCCTGGACCGCGGCAGGCGCATTGCGGAAAATACGCTGGGTATCGACATAGCCGATTTTCAGTTCCGTCGCCTCGACGGAAGACGCAACGGACAAGATCAACGCGCCAGCGCAAAGACTGGCGGCAATGGCGGATTTGGCATTCAACATTGACGCTCCTGCATTAAAAAGTAGAACCCAGTTGGAACTGGAAAGTTTCGGTATCGTCCCCCGGCTTGTCGTTCAGCGGCGTGGCAATACTGAATTTCAACGGACCCAGCGGGGAAAACCAGGACAGCGACAACCCGGTAGAAGCGCGCAAATCGCTCGTCCGAATACGGTCGCCCGGGCCGAACGCCTGACCAATGTCGTAGAATACCCCCATACGCATCGTTTTGTCGTATCCCGGAAATCCCCAAAGCACCTCGACATTGCCGACAATCTTCCGGTTGCCGCCCAAACGCTCGTCGGGATACACCGAATCCACCGGCCCCAGACTGGAAGAGGCGTAACCGCGCACGGAATTAATGCCGCCAACATAGAAATTCTTGTAGAACGGCATGTCCTCATTGCTGCCATATCCGTCGCCAACGCCCACCTCGCCATTCAGCATCAGGGTGAAGCGCTTGGAAAGCGGGAAATAATGCTGGTACTGGTAGGAGAGCTTCCAGTATTGCAGATCGCCGCCGGGGACGGCAATTTCCGCCGTGGCGCGCTGGTAGACGCCCTTGGTCGGAAAAATGGCGCTGTCCTTGCTGTTGCTCGCCCACCAGGCGGTCAGCGGCAGGGTAACATTGGAAGAACCGTATTTGTCGACGAATTCAATATAGCGTCCGGGACTTTCGTTGAAGACCTTGATTTTCGTGTGATCGACGGATAGCCCCACGCCGACGGATTCACGCTCCGAAATGGGAAAGCCGAAACGAATGCCCGCGCCCGTGGAAGCGCTCTCGTAATCGCCCACGTCGATACTGCTGGAAGTCGGCTTGAAGGTGCGGTGATACAAATCCAGACCCTGGCTGACGCCGTCCAGGGTGTAATAGGGATTGGTGTAGGAAAGGGAAACAGCGCGGTTCAGCTTGCTGGTATTCACGCCCAGGGTCAGGTGCTTGCCGCTGCCGAAGATGTTGTTCTGCGAGATGGAGCCGGAAAGCATGACCTTTTCTTCCTTGGAAAAGCCCGCGCCCACCATGACGTTGCCTGTGGGTTTTTCCGTAACGCTCATGTTCACATCCACCTGATCCGCCGTGCCGGGCACCGGCGGCGTTTCCACCGTCACATCGGTGAAGTAGTCGAGTTTATCGACCCGCTGGCGGGAAATCGTCACCTGCTCGGCGTTGTACCAACTGCTTTCCATCTGCCGCATTTCCCGGCGAATGACCTCGTCGCGGGTACGGGAATTGCCCGCCACGTTGATGCGCCGCACATACACGCGCTTGCCGGGGTCTACAAAAATGGTGAACGCGACCTGGCGGTTTTCCTTGTCCAGTTCCGGCGCGGCATTGACATTGGCAAAGGCATAGCCGCGCTCCGAAAGCTTGTCGGCAATCGACTTGGTGACGTCGTTCAACTGCTCGCGTGAAAAAACCTGCCCCGGTTTCAGGGTGATGAGCTGGCGAATTTCCGCTTCCGCAAGCACCAGTTCCCCGGCCAGCTTGATGGAAGAAATCTGGTAACGCTCGCCTTCGCTGATGTTGATGGTGATGTAGATGCTCTGCTTGTCCGGGGAAATGCTCACCTGCGTGGAATCCACGTTGAATTCCAGATAGCCGCGGTTCATGTAGAAGGAGCGTAGCTTTTCCAGATCGGCGGAAAGTTTCTGCCGCGAATACTGGTCGCTCTTGGTGTACCAAGTGAGCCAGCCAGGCGTGGTCTGCTCGAAAATATCGAGCAGGTCTTTTTCCTTGAAACTCTTGACGCCAACCAGGTGAATATCCCGAATCTTCGCCGCGTCGCCTTCGACGATATTGAAATCGATGCCCAGACGGTTGCGCTCCATCGGCGTGGTGGTGGTGGTAATCTGCACGGCATACTTGCCGCGCGTCAGGTATTGGCGCTTCAATTCCTGTTCGGCGCGATCCAGGAGGGCGCGGTCGAAAATCCGGGTCTCCGCGAGTCCCATTTCCTTCATGGCGGCAAGAATCTGATCCTTTTCAAATTCCTTCATGCCGATGAAATCAATCCTGGCGATGGCCGGGCGTTCCTGCAACACCACCACCAGCACATCGCCTTCCACCTCGATGCGCACATCCTTGAAAAATCCGGTGGCAAACAGGGTCTTGATCGCCTGCGAAGCCTGCTCGTTGTCCAGGGTATCCCCCACCTTGACCGGCAGATAGGAAAACACCGTCCCGGCTTCCGTCCGTTGGATGCCCTCGACGCGAATATCCCGGATGACAAAAGGCTCGAAAGCCTGCGCCGCGCTGGCGACAAGCCCGGCAACCAGAACGCCGCAAAGTTTTTTCTTCATGCGCTAACCACTGAACAAAGGAGACAATAAACGACTCAAATCATTAAAAAACGCAAAAGCCATCAAAGTGACCAGCAAGGATATGCCGAATTTCTGCCAGCGCAACATGGCGTTTTCCGACAACGGTCTGCCTTTGACGACTTCGAGCGCATGATACATCAAATGCCCGCCATCCAATACCGGAATGGGCAGAAGGTTGAAAATGCCCAAGCAAAGACTGACGACCGCCATGAACTTGAGATAGACCTCCGGCCCCATCTTCGCCGTCCTGCCCGCATACTCGGCAATCGCCACCGGTCCGGAAAGCGCGCGCCAGGAGACTTCGCCCGCCAGCATCTTGCCCATCATCGTGAGCATCAGCGCCGACTGCGACCAGGCTTCGCGCACCGCCCGAAACGCAGCGTCCACAGGGTTATGACGCACAAACACATACAACTCCGGCAGGTTGGCTTCCACTTTCGCCATTTCCGCCGCCGAAGGGCCAACGCCCACGCGCCCGATCTTGCCCTCCTTCTTGGGCGTCACGGTCAACGTCAACCGCTGCCCAGCCCGCTCGACAAGCACTGACAAGGGCATTTCCGGCGAACCGCTGACCCGCTCGACGAACTGCCGCCAACGCGTCACTTCCACGCCATCCATCGCCAGTATGCGATCATCGGGGCGCAAGCCCGCCGCCTCGCCTGGAAAACCCGCCAGCACCTCGCCCAACACCGGCGGGAGGGGCGGCTGGTAAAGCTCCAATCCCAGAAGCACAAATGGCTCGCCTTCCCATTTGGCATTGTTCAGCCGCCCCGTAGCCAGATGGACGCGCCGCGTCAATTGCCGTTCATCCGCCACTTCCAGCGCAACGCTGGCGTGTCGGCTGGCCTGTCGCAACAGTCGCAGATGAAACTCCTCCAGCGTCGTCACCGCCTCGCCCTCGACGCTCAGCACCCGGTCGCCATCCCGTATGCCCGCCGCCGCTGCGGGCGTATCCACTGGCGGCGCGCCCAATATCGGACGCAAGGCATTGCCGCCCAACATGAATATCAGCCAGTAAATGAAAATCGCCAGCAGGAAATTGGCCACGGGTCCCGCCGCCACAATGGCGCTGCGCCGTCCCACGCTTTGCCGATCAAAGGCGCGCGGCAGATCTTCCGCAGGAATGCTTTCGCCATCTTCCAGCTCACGCCCATCAAGCATCTGCACATAGCCGCCCAAGGGAATGGCGCAGAACGTCAATTCCGTCTGATCCGCCCCATAACGCCGCCGCCACAACACCCGGCCAAACCCCACGGAAAAGCGCAACACCTTGACGTCGCAACGCTTCGCCACCCAGAAATGCCCAAATTCATGAATGACCACCAGCACGCCCAACAACAAAAGAAAGGCCGCCAGATAAAAAAGTAAAGTACCCACCATGCTTTCCCAAAAAAACAGGCTACGGATTCTACCAGCGTCCTTGTGAACAGCAAGGCACACCCCCAGGGCAATCGCATGAATGCTCGTTTTTTCCCTCGCCTGCCGCGCGGGAGAGAAAAAGGCGCAAGGTTTCCCCCTCTCCCGCCAAGCGGGAGAGAGGACGACAGGCGGCGGCACGGGCTGAAAATACGATGTTGGCATTCCTGCGACTGCCTTGCCGATTTCCCTGTCAATTTGCGCCCTTCCTGCCTTCTTGGGTAGAATCCATGACATTTTGCGTTTTTTTCAAGAAGCCTCTTCATGCCCAAACGTACCGACATCCATAGCATTCTCATCATCGGCGCAGGCCCCATTGTCATTGGTCAGGCCTGCGAATTCGACTATTCCGGGGCGCAGGCTTGCAAGGCCCTGCGCTCCGAGGGTTACAAGGTCATCCTGGTGAATTCCAACCCGGCCACCATCATGACCGACCCGGAAACGGCGGATGTCACCTATATCGAGCCGATCACCTGGCAGGTGGTGGCAAAGATTATCGAAAAGGAGCGCCCCGACGCGCTGTTGCCGACGATGGGCGGGCAGACCGCCTTGAATTGCGCGCTCGATCTCGACCGCGAAGGTGTGCTTGCCGCGTTCGACGTGGAATTGATCGGCGCTTCCAAGGAGGCCATCGACAAGGCCGAAGACCGGCAGAAATTCAAGGCGGCGATGGAGAAAATCGGCCTGGGTTCGGCGCGTTCCGGCATCGCCTACACACTGGAGGAAGCTCGTGCGGTGCAGGCGGACATCGGCTTTCCGGTCATCATCCGGCCTTCCTTCACCTTGGGCGGCACGGGCGGCGGCATCGCCTACAACATGGAGGAATTCGAGGCAATCTGCAAACGCGGGCTGGAAGCCTCGCCCACGCATGAGCTGCTGATCGAGGAATCCTTGATCGGCTGGAAAGAGTTTGAAATGGAAGTGGTGCGCGATCAGGCGGACAACTGCATCATTGTCTGTTCCATCGAAAACCTGGACCCGATGGGTGTGCACACCGGCGACTCCATCACCGTCGCTCCGGCGCAGACCCTGACCGACAAGGAATACCAGTTGATGCGCAACGCTTCCATCGCGGTACTGCGCGAGATCGGGGTGGATACCGGCGGCTCCAATGTGCAGTTCGCCATCAATCCCGGTGATGGACGCATGATCGTCATCGAAATGAATCCGCGCGTCTCGCGTTCCTCGGCGCTCGCTTCCAAGGCCACCGGCTTTCCCATTGCCAAGGTCGCGGCGCGGCTCGCCGTTGGTTACACCCTGGATGAGCTGAAGAACGACATCACCGGCGGCAGGACGCCCGCTTCCTTCGAGCCTTCCATCGACTACGTGGTCACCAAGGTGCCGCGCTTTGCCTTTGAAAAATTCCGCGAGGCCGACCCCACCCTCACCACGCAGATGAAATCCGTGGGCGAGGTGATGGCCATTGGCCGCACCTTTCAGGAATCCCTGCAAAAGGCCCTGCGCGGCCTGGAAGTGGGCGTGGACGGCTTCAATCTGAAGTCCGTGGATGCCGAGGCCATCGACGAGCAATTGGCGCGGCCCTCGCCGGAACGGCTGTGGTACATAGCCGACGCCTTCGGCATCGGCATGCCGATCGAAAAGGTGCATGAACTCACCCGCATCGACCCCTGGTTCCTGGCGCAGATACAGGAGATCGTCGAACTCGAGCTGGAACTGGAAAAGCGCGATTTCGCCAGTCTTTCCAGGGAAGAAATCCGTTACCTGAAACAAAAGGGGTTTTCCGACCGGCGCCTGGCGTATCTCACGAAAACCACGGAAAGCGAAGC
>JAIRLE010000053.1 GCA_031259605.1 Zoogloeaceae bacterium | reverse complement strand
AATTCCGTCAAAAGGATGATGAAGGCGGCGGAAACCGCGATGATGAGGAACCAGTGCCCATCGCCCAGCCATCCGCTGATCAGTTGCGCCATCACCACGCTGGCGCCGGAATCCCTGAGGATGTCGGAGAGCGCGATGCCGCCGCCGAAAAGGAAGAGGATGCCCCATTCGGTGTTCGTCTGGATCTGCTTCCAAGTGGCCACGCCGGAAATGCCGATCAAGATCGCCGCGCCGATCGCCACCACCGAGTCGAATTGCTTGACGTCGCCCAGGAGGGCGCTGATCTTCGCGCTGAAGATCCAGCAGAGCGCCGCCAGGAGGAAGATGCCGATGGTGGCAAGACGCGGTTTCGTCCAGACGAACTCATGCGCCTCCACCTGGACGCGGTGCTTCAGGTTGGGCCGGAAGACGAGATAGAGGATGCCGATCATCAGGGGCAGGAGAATGAGCATCACCGGCAGGCCGAATTTCATCCAGCCCATGAAATCCAGGCCGAGATGGGCGGCGGCGCTGGCGTTGGGCGGCGATCCGACCAGGGTGCCCAGGCCGCCGATGCTGGCGCTGTAGGCGACGCCCAAGAGGAGGAAGAGATAGACGCCGCGTTCCTTTTCCGCGTCCAGGCTGCTCAGAAGTCCCAGGGTCAGGGGCAGCATCATGGCGGCGGTGGCGGTGTTGCTGATCCACATGGAAAGCGCGGCGGTGGCGAGAAAGAGCAGGATGGCGGCACCGCCCAGATGCCCGCGTGAGAAAAAGAGCAGGCGATGCGCGATGAAGCGGTCGATCCCCTGGATGTGCAGGGCCGTCGCCAGAGCGAAGCCGCCGAAGAAAAGAAAGATGGTGGGGTCGGCAAAGGATTTCAGGGACGCCGTCACGTTCATCAGCCCGAAGGCCACCGCCAGAACCGGCACCAGCAGGGCGGTGATGGTGATGTGGAGCGCTTCGGTCAGCCACAAAACGCCGACGAAAAAGAGCATCGCCAGCCCGGCGTTGGTCTTCGGCGCATAGGGCAGGAATTTATAGAGGAGCAACAGGGCGACGATGTCCGCCGCCAGAATGATGAATTTCTTCTTTTCCGCGATCCATCCGCGTGACAGGGCGGGATCCATGCTCTCCAGGTTTTCGGATTCCCCTGCGGTCTGGACGGCCTGGGTGATTTGGGCATTCATGAAAATTCCTTTCGGTTCATATCAAAGTGTTTTGCGCAAGCGCCGCGCCGCTTCGATCATGTTGGCGAGCGCGGCTTTCGTTTCCGGCCAGTCGCGGGTCTTCAGGCCACAGTCGGGATTGACCCACAGCCGTCCGGCGGGAATCACTTCGAGCGCCTTCAAGAGCAGCGCCTCGATTTCCTCGACCGAAGGGACACGCGGCGAATGGATGTCATAGACGCCGGGACCGATCGCGTTCGGGTAATGAAAATCACCGAAAGCCTGGAGAAGTTCCATGCCGGAGCGGCTGGTCTCGATGGTGATGACGTCGGCGTCCATGCTGGCGATTTCCGGCAGGATGTCGTTGAATTCCGAATAACACATGTGGGTGTGGATTTGCGTTTCGTCGGCAACGCCGGAAGCCGCGACGCGAAAGGCGCGGGTCGCCCAGGCGAGATGATCGACCCAACCATTCCGGCGCGGCGGCAAGCCTTCGCGGATGGCGGGTTCATCGATCTGGATGATGCCGATGCCCGCTTTTTCCAGGTCGATGACCTCGTCCCGGATGGCGAGCGCAATTTGTTCGGCGATCACGGCGCGCGATTGATCGTCGCGCGCGAACGACCATTGCAGAATCGTGACCGGCCCGGTGAGCATCCCCTTCATCGGCTTTTGGGTAAGGCTCTGGGCAAGGCGCGACCATTCGACGGTCATTGGTTTTGGGCGCGACACGTCGCCATAGAGGATGGGCGGTTTTACGCAGCGCGAACCGTAGGACTGCACCCATCCATGGGCGGTAAAGGCGAAACCGGCAAGCTGTTCGCCGAAGTATTCGACCATGTCGTTGCGTTCCGCCTCGCCGTGCACAAGCACGTCGAGACCCAATTCCTCCTGGAAGGCGACGGTCTGGGCGATCTTGTCCCGCAGTACCGCCGCATAGTCATCCAGAGGCATTTCCCCGCGCCGGAAAGCGGCGCGCGTCGCGCGTAAAGAAGCGGTCTGCGGGAAGGAGCCGATAGTGGTGGTCGGCAGGAGCGGCAGGGAAAACCGCGCCCGCTGCGCCTTTTGGCGTTTCTGGAACGGCGATTTCCGGCGGTCGGCGTCGGCGGGCAGGGCGGCAAGACGCGCCGCGACTTCCGGCGCATGGACGCGCGGGCTGGCCTTGCGGCCTTGCAATGCATTGCGGGATTCCTCCAGCGCGGGTTGCGCGCCGGCATCGCCTTGCGCCGCCGCCTTGAGAATGCGCAATTCCTGCAGCTTTTCGACGGCAAAAGAGAGCCAGGAACGCAGTTCCGCGTCCAGTCCCTTTTCCGCTTCGGCGCGAAAGGGCACATGTAAAAGCGAGCAGGAAGGCGCAAGCCAGATTTCGCGCAGTTTCGAGAGACGCTCGGCGCGCAGCAGGGCGAGCGCCTTATCCAGGTCGGCGCGCCAGACATTGCGCCCGTCGATGAGGCCAAGCGAAAGCACCCGGCGCGCGGGCAGCCAGTCGGCGGCGAGCAGGGCGTCTTCCGGCGCGCGCACGGCGTCGATATGCAATCCGGCGACCGGCAGGCGGCAGGCGAGGTTGAAATTTTCCGCAAGTGGCGAAAAATAGGTCGCAAGCATCATCCGCGCGCCCGTCGCGGCAAGCGGATGATAGGCAGGTTCGAACGCCTGCTGCCACGGAGAAGGCAAATCCAAGCCGAGGATCGGCTCGTCCATCTGCACCCATTCCACGCCCGCGGCGTGGAGGCGAGCAAGGATTTGCCGGTAGACGGGCAGGAGTTTTTCCAGGAGATTGAGCCGGGAGAATCCCGGCGTCTTTTCCTTGCCCAGCCACAGGAAGGTCAAGGGGCCGATCAGGACGGCCTTGACGGGATGTCCCAGCGCCCGGGCTTCCTCCACTTCGGAGAAAAGCCGCCCGTCTTGCGGGGAAAACGTCGTGTCGGCGGAAAACTCCGGCACCAGATAGTGATAGTTGGTGTCGAACCATTTGGTCATTTCCAGCGCTGGGCAGGACTTTTGTCGCGACGCCCCTTTCCCTTCGCGCGCCACGCCGCGCGCCAGCGTGAAATAACGGGAAAGTTCGTCCTCGCCCGAAAAACCGAAGCGGGCGGGTTCGCAGCCCAGAAACTGGATATGGTTGGCGACGTGATCGTAGAAGGCAAAATCCCCGACCGTGACGAAATCCAGCCCGGCCTCGCGCTGCAATGCCCAATGGCGCTCGCGCAGATCGCGCCCGACCTCATCCAGTTCGTCGAGGGTTATTTCGCCCCGCCAGTGGCGCTCCAGGGCGAACTTGAGTTCACGGTTTTCTCCCATGCGCGGAAAACCAAGGATGTGCGTGCGTAAGGTCATGAAAAACTCCATGAGGGTTGAAGGCAAGAA
>JAIRLE010000160.1 GCA_031259605.1 Zoogloeaceae bacterium | reverse complement strand
CCTGGTTCAGCGAACCCTGCGACGTGGTGAGATTGCGCTGCGCGTTCAGCGAGGGAATATTGGTGTTGATGATGGCGGCCATTTTGTTTCTCCTTTGAAATAGTTGTCGCAAACCCCAGGCCGGAACCGTCAAAACTTCCGCCTGCTTGCCTCCTTTTACGGCACGGGAAAATTTTACTTTAGGAAATCGGAAAACAGCTCGGTTGTCGGGCGCGTCAGGCTCATAAAATGCTTTCTGGATTTCCCGCGCATCCCCCTGTAGTGCCCGCCCATGTCCGGCAGAAAGGCATGCCGGCGGAGAGCATTCTCGCCAGTCACGACAATATCGAGCAGCGTTGCCAGGACGAGACGTCCGCCGCATCGGGCGGCGAAGGCGCTCCGGGAAAAAGACGAAATCCCGCAACCAACGAGGCGTTCTGGCCGAAAGTGAGACAATCCGGAAGAATGCGCTGTGGATCGCCGCGGCGCATGTCAATCCGCAGCGTATTCGGGATGATAGGGGCCATAGAGAAGGCCGTTCCCGCGTCCGGCGGAAAGGAGCCGTTGGCTTGCCGCTCCGGCGACCACATGCGCGCGATCCGTGGCGCTGTTGACCACCTGGCTGATCACGGCGTTCAGCAGCATGCCGACCAAGCTGCCGCTGTTGTCGTCGTTTCCGACAGAAACGTGAACGCTGCCCCGCCAGAGTTCCTGGCCATTCCTCAGGTCAACGAGTCTTGCCGATGCGGAAGTTTCCACCACGCTGTCGATCAGACGGTAGCTGACGCCATAACGATTGATCGTGACATAGAGACCCGCATCCGCGCCAAATATCTGGCGCAACCTGGGGAGATCGATGGCGTGCGCTTCATCGGCGACGGTGACGCCATTCTGCCGGAAGGTCTCATCCGCGAGCGTAACCGGAATCACATAGTAACCAGCTTCCGCGAGCGGACGGGTGGTCACGGAAAGAAGGCTCCGCGTTGCCTCCACATCCGGCGAACGATTGACGGGCGGCAGAACCAGGATGGAACGCGGACGGCTCGCCCTGAATGCGGCGCGATCGGGCTGCCGTTCCGGCAGGGCGGTGCAGGCCGAGAAAACGAGCGACAACGCGGCCAGAACGACAAGGCGAACACGCGGCATCGGCGGGACAGAAGCGTTCATTTGAATTTCTTCAACAAAAAGTCCATGTAGGCGGCGGATTCCGGAAAGCGTTGTTTTTCCGTCTCGAAGCAGTCAACGGCTTTTTCATCGTTGCCGGTTTCCAGATACAAAAGCCCAAGATGGGCAAAGAAACCGGGCGGCAGCGGTTTGTTGGCGGCCCTGGCTTTTTCCAGATCGCGCTCCAGTTCCGGAATCTGCGCTTCCCGGCTTTCTCCTCGCAGATGCGCGTAAACCTGTGTTTCGTAGCTTCCCCATTGATAGAGCGGCTCCGGTCTGCCGGTGGCGCAGCCCGAGGCAACGAGGACGAAAAGAAAGGCGAAAGGGAAAGTGCGGCGGAAATCCAGCGTCTTTTTCATGATCCCTCAGCGCGTCGGCTTCCACGTGCCGTTGTCGACAGAGAAGGCCAGTTGATCGACCGCCTCGCGGATGGCGAGGTCCAGCACCTTGCCGTTCAGGGTGGAATCATATCCGGAAGTGCCGCCAAAGCCGATGACTTCCCGGTTGGACAGGGCGTATTCACCCGCGCCTTGCACCGAATGGACGATTTCCAGGGTACGGATGTCGACGATGTTGAGACTCACCTTGGCATAGGCAATCTGTTCCTTGCCGCGCCCCAGGATGCCGAAAAGCTGGCGGTCGCCGACTTCCTTGCGGCCGAATTCCGTGACGTCCCCCGTGATCAGATAGGAAGCGCCCCCGAGTTGCTGCGCTTCCTTGCGGATGTCCGCTTCCTGGCGCGCCTCCTGCATGTTGTCGCGATCGAGCACGACAAAGCGCCTGCTCTGTTGCAGGTGGGTCAGGAGAATGGTGCGTGCCTGGCTTCCCAACCGGTCTATGCCATCCGAAAACACGCCGCGCATGAAACTGGAACGATTGTCGAATTTGCCGACGGCAATGGGAGAACGCGCTCCCGTGTAAGGCTGATTCGCCGTCACTGACCTGTCGACGGGCAGGGTTTGATGCGTTTCCGTCGCGCAACCCGTCATGCCCAGAACAAGCAGGAAGACAAGGCCATGAATTGAGGTTTTTTTCATCGAAAGGCATCCACGATCGGGAGAGCGGTAAATTCTATCGCAAATTTTCGCGGATGCCCATTGCCCATTATTGATTGGTGTGCAATTAAAGGTGGAGGAAGCCTGTGTGCCAACCTGATTTCGTCGAAAGTGAGGGTGAAGCGACGTGGCAATCCAGACGGCCTTTCCGCTTGTCTTGCAGATCCAGAGGACCGAGGACTGATGACAGAAGACAGAAGACAGTGATTCATGCGGGCTTGATGCGCCCGGTAACTGATCCGTCCTCCGTCTTTTGTCTTGCCGCGGCGCCATGCGCCTCATTTTTGACGAAAGGGAGTGCAAACCGCCATTCCCCGCCACTTTTAATTGCGCCGCTTCCCGTATGTCGTGAAAAAGCCATCGCCGGTTTGGAACTCCGCCCGCAAGAAAGGGGCGAAGGTTGAGACCTCTCATCAATGGCCGGGGTTCCGACCATGGCCATTGGGGAGGAGAGAGAAACCCCTTCTCCAATGGCGTTGAACCGACAGCCCTGGAGGGGTGTCGCCGATTTCTTGCATCACCGTAGCGCCGCTCGTCTGCGGGCGGGATCATGTGCCGTCTTACGCGCTTTGCAATGACCATCCGTCCGGATCATGCAGCGCCAGCGCGGCGCGGTTGGCGGGACAGGCGCCGTTTTCGGTGATGATGGCCGTAATCAGGCTGGCGGGCGTGATGTCGAAAGCCGGGTTATAGACGGCCTCACTCTCGGCAATCTGGCGCAGACGGGCGGGTTTGCCGTTTGCCCCAATACCGGAAATCAGCCGTAATTCATCACCGTCACGGGTTTCGATGGGAATGTCCGCGCCGCTCGCCTGCGAAAAATCAAAGGTGGTGGAAGGCGCGGCCACGTAAAAGGGAACATGCTGGCGGGCGGCGGCCAGCGCCTTCAGGCAGGTGCCGATTTTATTGGCGACATCGCCGTTGGCGGCGACGCGATCGGCACCGACGAGGACGGCGTCGATACGATTTTGCAAAATCAGCAAACCGGCGGCGTTGTCGGCGATCAGGGTATGGGGAACGCACGCCTGCTGGAGTTCCCAGGCGGTGAGCAGACCCTGGTTGCGCGGACGGGTTTCGGAAACCCAGACATGCAGGGGAATTTTCGCGGCATGGGCGGCATAGATGGGCGCGAGCGCCGTGCCGTATTCGACCGCAGCCAGCCACCCGGCGTTGCAGTGGGTCATCAGTTGCAGGGGACGATGCGGCTGCGCGGCGGCAAGTTCATGCAGGAGTTTTTTCCCATGTGTGCCAATCGCGGCGTTTTGCCGGGCGTCTTCTTCCGCGATGGCGTCCGCTTCCCGCCAGGCGGCGGCAGGCCGCTCAAACGGCGGCAAATGCCCAAGACGCGCGCGCATCCGCCCCAGCGCCCAAGCCAGATTGACGGCAGTGGGCCGCGTGGCGGCAAGACGGACGGCGGCTTCATTCACGGCGGCGTCGCTGGCGTCCTGCCCCAGCGCCAGCGCCAGGCCATAGGCCGCCGTGACGCCGATCAGGGGCGCGCCGCGCACCTGCATGCCGCGGATGGCGCATTCGGCGTC
>JAIRLE010000004.1 GCA_031259605.1 Zoogloeaceae bacterium | reverse complement strand
GAAGACTTCGTACAGTTCCACTCGCCGCGGACAGGTCTTTTTGCGCGCGCTCTCCAGCAACGGCCTGATGACTTCGAATTGTTCGCGACTGATATCGCTTGGGTAGCTCTTTCTCATCCAATGAGTCTATCATGACTTCGGAGACTTTGAACAGGTTCTTACGGGCGGGTTTCAAACCGGAGTGAGTTTTACGATGATTTTCGAGACCTTCGCTTCGACGGCCAAGCGGCTGATCATTCCGTCTTCCACCCGGCCTTCACCTTGGAAAGCACGGCGTTGACCTTGTCCACCACGGCCTGATCGACCTGACCGTTCTCCCCAATCTCGACCGTGACGCGGATGCACAGCAGATGGCCAGCCGTGGCTTCGCGCAAGGCATCAACGTGGTCGGCCAAGTCCTGCACCTCGTGCAACTGCAATTCCGCCGTGGCGACCTTCGAGCCGTAGTGCGGCGGCGGTGGAAGCTGCTTGCCCTCGTTCTTGCCGACGCGAATCTTGACCCCTGACGCTCCACCCATGTCGCAAGGCCACGAGGCCGAATCGAGCGTGCGCTCGATCAGACCCAAGCGGAAAGCCTCACTGAGCGCCTGTTCCGTCCGTACCCACGGCAGGGGCTTGCCGGTCTTCGCCGACAGCGCGCCGTGGATCAGGTGCGCCGTGCTCTGTCCGCCAGACCACGCAGCGGGAAGTTGATCGGGCAGCACATCCACGCTGGAGAATGACGGCGGCGGGGCGAGCAGTTGCGCCGACTCGTTGACGAACCCGGCGGGAACATCGTCGCCCAGCACGCTGATCGTGCCGTTGACCAGCCAGATGCGTCCCGATTTCACGGCTGCCGCCACCGCAGCCACAATAGCCGGTGGGTCGGCTGCCGGAATCAGCACGTTCTCGGTGTAGCCGCCCTTGTCCACTTCCACGAAGTGCCTGCCGGAGAAGTAGGCGCTGATGTCCGCCAACGTGATCGCGTCCGCCTTCCACAGGCCGGACAAGACATTCGGGGCGAGGAGCGCGGCATCCAGTTCCGTCAGGGTCACGGCATCGGACAGCGCCACCTCCAGGCTGGAATCCGAAGTCGCCGCGTCGTCGGGCCGGCTCTTCCAGAAGGTGCGCACCGATTTGTCGGCCCGCGTCATCCGCAGCACGAAGTCACCCGCCTCGCAGCCTTGCAGCAAGGTTTCCAGAATCGCCGAGCGGTTGAGCATCTTCGGCAACCGCGCGGTTGCCGCGAACGCGCCGACCAAGTCCTTCACGAAGCGCGCCTTGTCGCCCGCCGCCCACAAGTCGAACGGACCACCGGGCAGCAGAGCTTCGGCGTTCACCGCCGTGCTTTCGATGCGCAGACGCTTGTCGGCAGCCATCTTGGCGAACAAGGGGTCGTTGTCCACGTTGATGCGGTAGGCCGCCACGTCGTTGGCATCGTTCACGGTCACGGCGATGCAGTACGCCATTACGATCTGCGAAACCATCTCGCCGCGCGCCGCGCGCAGGTTGCCTTCCAGCCGCGTCGTGGCCGCCGTGTCGATGTCGGTGCGCTCTTTCAACATTTCGCGCACCTTCTCCCAACCCAGCCAATCGCGTACCTTCTCGCGGGCGACCGCGATACCGTCGCCGGACGGCACGGCCAGCACCACCGCGTTGCGGTTCTGGGCGCGCGGTTTGTCGGAACCCGTGGTCTCGTCGATGAACCGTCGCGCTTCCGCGCTCGGCTTGGCCGTAGAGGCCGCTTTGGGGCCAAGCACGGCGTAGTGGAAATCGCCGTCGTCCTCGATGTCCGCCGGACGAGCGGGCAACACATGCACCTTCGCGCCTGCGCCGCGCGCGCCCTCGGTCAGCTTGCCTGCACCGCGAATTTCCTTCTCCAGCACTTCATCGACGAGGCTGGCGCTCACGTTCTGCCGGGCGTCGTGGTGCATCTGCTTGAGGTTGGGTTTGGAACCCAAGCGCCAGACCTTCGGCAGGCCCGCCTCGCGGTCGGACGTGAACGTGTCGTCCAGATACCACGACATCTCCGACCATCGGGTCAGCCCCTTGTCCAATTCGATCTTGTCCGGCGAGCCGACGCCGAGCAGCACCTTCAAGTCTCGCGTCGTGGCGCTCTGGCCGATGGGCTGCGAGTGCAGGAAGGCGGACATCACAGCCTGCTCGATCTCACGCTGCTGCACGCCCAGCAAGTTTTCCTGCGCCTTCTTGGCATGGGCGAGTTCGGCATTCAGAATCGCCGTCCAGTTCTGGCGGCGGCCTTCGTACTGTTCCAGCATCGCGTCGTTGGCAAGTTCGCCGGCAGCCGCGCTCAAGCCTTCTTTCCCACGTTCGGCCAGGAGCACTTGTACGCCAATCAGCGGCTGCGCATCCCACTTGACCGCGTCGCGCAGCGCCAGGGCCAGGATCTTCAGGATGCCGCGCGTCTGCTGGAAGCCTTCGAGCAGCGTCCATTTCTGGTAGAGCGTCTCGATCAAGGCCGGATGAAAGGGATAGGCGTCCTCGTAACGTTTTTCCTCGGCGGCGCGGTTTTGGGCCGTGTAGTCATCAATGGCCTGGATTCCATTGAGCGCCGTGACCACCTGGCTTCGCCACTGTGTTTTGTCGTTGTAACTTTCCAGCTTCAGCAAGCGCCGCCGCAGGATTTCCGGCACGTCCTGGCTTTCGACCGGCTGGATACCCTCGTCGGCCACGCGCTTGAATTCGTCGTACAGCACACTGGCAATCTCCCTGCCTTTTTTGTCCATCTTGCCCATGTCGGAGGCCAGCAGCGAGGCCACCAAGCAGCACTGCGGCGTCTTGGCCACGGCCTGCGTCAGACTGTGCATGAACTCGCGCATCCGGCCGATCCACGCGGCGTCGATGTCGGCCATCACACGGACGAACCACAGCACCTCGTCGAACAGGATCAATACGCCTGGAATATCCCTGCGCGAAAGTTTCAGCAGGTCTTCCACCACGCCGGTAGCCGGAGGCGTTGAGCGTTCCGCGCCGTCCTCCTTCAGCAGTTTCAGCCCCGCTTCGCCCGCCAGCTGCCATGCGATCAGGCTCCACGGCATCTTGAAAAAGCGCCGCATCCCATCCGGCGCCTTGGCTTCCATGCCTTTTTCCGCGTCCAGACGGTCGAAGACCACCGCCGCCACGCGCGCTTTCGGAAAGCCGCCTTCCAGCGCGCAATGCGCCTTGAACTCCCGCACCGCCGGGATGTCGGGCAGGCTCGCCGGATCGCCCGCCAGATGCACCAGCGTGATCAGGGAGTGCGTCTTGCCGCCGCCGAAAGTCATGTGCAACTGGCGCACGGCCTTTTCCGACTTGCCCGAGAGGCGCTGCGTCACGTCGCGCGCCAGATCGCGCAGCTTGACCGTGGGATAGGTCAGCGCGAAGAACTCGCGCGGGTCGTGATAGACGCCGGGGTTGACGTTCATCACCACGTCGTAGAGGTCGGCGGCAAACTGCTTCTGCGACAGCTCCTGATTGGTGATGTCGTCGCGCAGTTGCACCACTTGGCGCCAGGGTTTTGCGGCGGTTCTGGACGTGGTTTTCCCGATCATGTCGTGGATCATGTTTCATCACCTTTCTTTTTGCGTGTTCGTTTGGGTCTGGCGGATTCCAATTGTTTTGCCACGAATTCCAGGGCGCGGATATTTTCGCCGGCGCCCACGATTTCTTTTTCTTCACGACGGCGTTTGGCGAATTTATCGAACTCGGCATGTGCGATGGCATCCGCCTCCTTGCGCGTGCGCTTGCCTGTATTCGGGAGCACTTCGCGGTCGTTGAAGCGCAAAAATTCGTTCAGGCGGGTTTCCCAATCCGCCATGAACACCTGTTTGCGGCGCTCGGCCTGATCCTCGGCAAAATCCAGCCACATGGACACGATACGGTTCAGTTCGCGGATTTCGCGTTCATCCAGGTAGTTTTTTGCCACAGTCACGTCGCGCCTGCGCACTTCCTCGCCAGCCCACGATGCCAGCCCGGCATGGGGCAGTGCGTGGTCGATGCGGCTGGCGATGATTTCCGGCGCGGTCAGACCGGTCACGGCGTAATGCAGCTTGTTTTGCATCGTTTGGAAAAAGCGCGTGGTTTCCGGCAGCGAGGGCTGATAGTCCGCCGCCAGTGTGAACACCTCGCGCACGCGCAGATACATGCGGCGCTCGCTGGCGCGGATGTCACGCACCCGCTCCAGCAGTTCGGCGAAATGATCGGGCGCTTCGGCGCCTGCCGCGGGGGGATTCTTTAGCCGCTCGTCATCCAGCGCGAAGCCCTTGGCGATATACTCGCGCAGCACTTGCGTGGCCCAGATGCGGAACTGGGTGGCGCGCACCGAGTTGACCCGATACCCCACCGAGATGATGGCGTCCAGATGGTAGATGCCGGTCAGGTAATCCTTGCCGTCGGAGGCAGTTATCCTGAATTTCCGGATAACTGCCTCTTCGTTCAGTTCATGCGTCAGGAAGATATTCCTTAGATGCGCATTGATCGTGCGCACATCCACGCCGAACAAATCCGCCATCTGCCGCTGCGTCAGCCACAGCGTGCCGTCGTACATCCGCGCCTGTACGCGCACGCGCCCATCCTTGTCGGGATAAATGATGAGTTCGCCCAGCGCGGGCGCGGGTTGGGAATGTCGATCAGCAGTCATCGTTTTCTCCGTTTCCTGTTCCAGCCCCGTTCCAGCCTATTCAAGGCCAAGGGCCGCTTGGGCCGTGCTGCCCATCGACTTCAGGTAATTCTGCAAACGCTCCAGAATGGAGCACTCTTCCGCGCTGGCATCAAAGCGGCTCTGTTCGATCAAGGCCTGGATCAGTTGCGCGAACACCTGACTGCGGCGCAGGCCGCGCGCATCCAGATAGTCGTTGACCTTCACCACATCGCCCGCCACCCAAAGCTGCATCAGCTTGTGAACCTGATCGACCAACGGGATGGTGCGGCCACTGGCGGTTTCCAGCCCGAGGGAGCGGTGCTTGCGGGCGTTCCACGCCTTGAGCTTGAACTTGCCGCCACCTTTGGCGCCGCCCGAATCCTCGCCATCGTCATCGGCATCGAAAGATTCGTCATCGATGGGTTCTTGAGCGTTTCCGCTCTTGGCCAGCACCTCGTACTGATCCACCAACTCGCGCTCGGACAGGCTGCACGACACCGCGTACAGGATGCAGGGGCCAGCGGGCGCTTCCTTCAGGCCGAAGTCGTGCCGGTGCAGCAGGTAATAGGTGGTGATGTCGTCGAGCGGGTGGTCGCCCGGCGTTGGCTCGCTTTGCCCGTGCGACAGCACCCGGCCGACGACGAAGTCCACCACGATGCGACGCACGTGGCTGAGGAACTCGGCAACGGCCATCAACTGGCCGGGTTCGGATGCCTTCTTGACCGCTGGGTAGCGGCTGTACGCCTCCATCGCCGGGCCGGTGGCCGACCACACGAAGTCCGGACCGCGAATGCCCGC
>JAIRLE010000191.1 GCA_031259605.1 Zoogloeaceae bacterium | reverse complement strand
CGCAAATATCGCCGCCAGAGAACTTCAGCGATTTCCGCCATGCCCAGCGGTGCGCCGGGGTGTCCGGAATTGGCTTTCTGGATGGCGTCGATGGACAAGGCGCGAAGCGCGCCGGTCAGAGGATTGAAGGATGCCCTGGAAGAATTCGCGCACATGAGTTCGGCTGCCGGAAAAAGACAGCATTATACGAGATCGACGATCAGGCGTCCGTAAGGAACGCGGGGCAATCAGGGCAGGAGCATCAAATCGTGCGTAATTGGGGCAGGAAGCGGTGAATGGGCGATACCCTCTCCCCGCAAGCGGGAGAGGGGAAAAACGGGCACTCATGCAATTGCCCTGCGCGCAAGCCCGCCGTCCAGTGCGTCCCAACCTCGTCTACGGTACACTTTGGACGAGCGGTCGTATGCCTGAAACAGGCGGCGGAGACTGAGCGCCGCAAGCGGCGCATCCACGAGGTTTTACGTCAGGAGGGCATATGGGTATCGCGATCATGGCGATGACGCCTCGGCACCCTTCCTTTTCCACCCACGATGAAAGCAACGCCATGCTGACCCAAACCACCTTGTACACTGGCGCGGATGGTTACGCCCGTTTCCGCGAAGACGCCCTGCCGCTCCCAGAGGGGACACCCGCCGTGCGCCTTTCCAGACGCTTCCCTGTTGAAAACATTCAATTCCGGCATTCTCCGGTCGGGTTCGCCAGCGAATTCCACTGCACGACCCGTCCGCAATGGACCTTCATTCTCGCCGGACAAATGGAAATCATCCTGCGCGACGGTTTCAGCCGCCGGTTTTCAGCGGGCGAAGGCTTCTATTCCAACGATCTGCTGCCCGAAAACATAGCCTTCGACCCGGAAATCCACGGCCACAAAAGCCGTCAGGTAGGCGACGAGGCGCTGGTGACGCTGTTCATCACAACGGCGGGATCGCCCCGCCGTTGATTTTGCCGCTTTCCCTCCAACGCCCCTGAACACTACACCTGCATGTTCATTACATCCTGATAGGCGCTGACCAGGCGGTTCCGTACCTGCACCATTTCCTGAAAGGAGATGGAAGCGGTTTGCAGGGCGATCATGACTTCGTGCAGATTTTGCTCGCTGTTGCCAGCGGCAAGATTTTCCGCCATCTGCGTCGCCTGCTTTTGCGCGTTGTTGACCTGATCAATGGAATTCTTCAGCGCCTGCGCGAAATTGGCGTCGCCCGCCGCGCCAGACTCGGCGGCTTTCGCGTTGCCGCCAGCGGCCTGCGCGGCAGTGCCGTGCAGGAGGGCCAGCATCTGTTCCATGCCTTTGGTATCCATGATAAAACTCCGGTAAATCGCTGGGGGTCTGTCGCCTCAGTCCACTCATCGCATGAGCAAATTCCAGGCCAGCCGCGCTTCAATCCTGAAGATAACCTTCCTCCTTGTATTGCTTCAGTTTGTAGCGCAAGGTACGGTCGGAAATGCCCAGGCGTTCGGCGGTCGCCTTGCGGGAACCGCGCACTTCCGCCAGTATCCTGAGAATATGCTCCCGTTCCAGATCCTTCATGTTGCCATTATCGGCGCTTTTTTCCGCATTCCGTAGTTTTTCTTCCACTGGCGGCAAAATGGACGGGGAAAGCGCAAGAGGCAGGGACAGCGATTTTGCTTCGATGATTTTTCCCGGCGCAAGGATCATGGCGCGCTGCAGGGTATTTTCCAGTTCGCGCACGTTGCCTGGCCAGGGATGAGCGGTCAGGACGGCTTCGGCCTCCGCGGAAAGGGAAAGACCAGGCCGTCCGATGACGGCGCCGTGCTCCTGCACGAAATGCCGCGCCAATGGCGCGATGTCGGCGGGACGCTGGCGCAGGGCGGGAATGAGGATGGGAAAGACATTGAGCCGGTAATACAAATCCTCGCGGAAGACGCCGCGCTGCACGGCGGCCATCATGTCGCGGTTGGAAGTGGCGATGACGCGGATATTGAGGCGGATGGGTCTTTTGCCGCCAACGCGCTCGACTTCCCGTTCCTGCAACACGCGCAACAGTTTGGCTTGCAGGGAAAGCGGCATCTCCGTGACTTCATCGAGCAGCAGGGAACCATCCTGCGCCTGCTCGAACTTGCCCGCCTGCGCCGTCTGCGCGCCGGTGAACGCGCCTTTTTCGTAACCAAACAACGTGGCTTCCAGCAGGTTTTCGGGAATGGCGGCACAGTTGATGGCGACAAACGGCCCTTCCCTGCGCGCGGAATTTTTGTGAATGAAGCGAGCCACCACTTCCTTGCCGACACCGGATTCTCCGGTCAACAGCACGGTGGCGTCGGTCTGGGCGACACGCCCGGCAATGCCGAACAGGTTGAGACTGACCGGATCGACGGCAATGACCCCTGAAATCGCGCCGGGTTCAGGCAGGGCATATTTGTCGATTTGCTGAAGCAGCGCCGAAGGCTCGAAGGGTTTCAGCAAAAAATCGCACGCGCCCAAGCGCATGGCTTCCACCGCCTTGTCCACCTCGGCGTAGGCGGTCATCAGCAGCACCGGCAACTGCGGCTGCCGCTGGCGGATTTCCTTCAGCAGCATGATGCCGTCCATCGGCGACATGCGCACATCGCTGACGACGATGGCGATCTTTTGCGCCGCGAGAATCGCCAGCGCCTCCGTTCCGCCTGACGCGCAAAACACCGTGCGCCCCGCCAGTTCCAGCGTGTCGCAAATGGCCTCGCGCAAACCGGCATCATCTTCCACAATCAGGATGGCTTGCTTCTCGGTGACGTTCATCGTAAAACCAACTCCGGTTTGAAACCCCGCCCGTAAGAAAGGCGCGAAGGTTGAGACCCCATTCTTACGGCCGGGGTTTCGACCGTAGCCATTCTCGAGGGGAAAGAACCCCCTTCCCAATGGAGTTTGACCGGCAGCCCTGAAGGGCTGCCGCTAATTTCTTGCTGGGGATTCTCGTAGCGTGCCGCAAAAAATGGCAATTGTACCCGCTGTACACAAACGCAGCGTACCCCGTTGGCTTGTGGATGCGATTAAAAACGGAGAAAATGGAGCAGATTTATCGGAGATATGGGGGTGCATTGCATGCGTCCTTCGCAGGGTGCAAGCCCGCAAACTCACGAAGTCGTGATGGTTTCCGAAACATCGTCACCGGTTTGCGATACGGACGCGGAACGCGCGCCCCCGCAGGGCAGACCTTTTCTCTTCCGCTTTTGTGCGCGCCCGGTTGTCAGAACCTGTTCATCTCCAGGGGTTTCCCTCGCCCGCTCGCGGGAGAGGGTGGCCGAAGGCCGGGAGAGGGTAAACCTGCGCCGCTCCTTGCAGTGCGCGCGCCCCTGCGCCTGTTTTTCCGC
Source organism: Zoogloeaceae bacterium (assembly GCA_031259605.1). Taxonomy (GTDB): domain Bacteria; phylum Pseudomonadota; class Gammaproteobacteria; order Burkholderiales; family Rhodocyclaceae; genus Azovibrio. The sequence goes on along the minus strand of JAIRLE010000191.1, from coordinate 26,156 downwards.
CATGGCCCGATGCAGCGCCATCAGCCGCGCCACGATGGCCGCTTCCGTGTCTTTGACGGAAAATCCGTAGCGCTTCAGCATGGCGCGGTCGAGGGTTTGGTGCGCCTTCAGAAGTTCCGGCGGCATGGTCAGAGGATCGTAGAGGTCGGCTAGCGAACTGCCGCGAAACCGTGTCCGCGCGTCGAGTACGCTTTGCGCCAGTTCTTCAATCTCCGCTTTTTGTGCCTCTGTCGCCTTCGGCCAGGGAAAGTTGTTGTAGACAATGTCCTTCGAGTAGCGGTAATCGCTTTTCAACCGTCCGCACACGGCGCGTACCCACGCCATATGGACGCTTGAAGTCAAAATGCCGAAGTGGTAGAGGGTGGCATAGGGAATTAAAAACAGGAGGTCACTCGCAATAGTATTCTCGTTCAAAAATCCTATAGGGATATAGCGCCGCCGCTCCGATGACACTTTCGGGACTGCAATGTATTGTTGCGGATTACAGGTCTCCCTGAATAGTGCTGGCGTATCCGCAAGTTTTCTGCGACCGGAATCCGGGGCGTTTTCACGATCTCGCTTGCACAAATCAATACGCTGCATGACAAGCGGCAGCTTGCGCAATTCCACCGGCGCAACGTCTTTCAACCATAAACAATAACGGCTCTTCCCGTTGATGAATTCCACAGAACCCATGAACCGCTTGATATACGGTGTCGCATTCGGCTCTTTTTCGATAAATTCCGCATAATCTTCAGCTTCGATAATCAAATGTCCGCCATCAGCGGGGCGGTTGCCCGTTGTCATCGCCGGAACATCGCAAACCGGCTTCCTTCTGCTTTCCACAAATACTGTCGGCGCTTCTATAAGATATGGACTGATGTTCGGCTCTGTTTTTTGCAAGCTGAAACCCGCCACGACGCAATGAACCGCCGCCTTGCCTTTTGCCTCATTCGACCATTTGAATGTTGGCACACCGAAATTGATATGAACGCTGTAATGCTCGACCAGCGGCTTCCAAACCGTGGCAACCTGCTCCCCCTGACAAATGGAATTGGTCGACACAAAGGCACACTTGACTTGTGTTCCCTGTATGTACTGCGCCGACTTGAAATACCATGCCGCCACATAATCAACCTTGCCAAGCCCGCAAACCTGCAAAATGTCGTCCTTTTGTGCTTCGCTCTGGTTGGAATAACCGATAAACGGCGGATTGCCAAGAATGTAGCTCAATTCGTTCTTCGGCACGACGTTTTCCCAATCCATGCGCAAGGCGTTGCCGCAGACGGTGGCCGCGCCCTGCGTCAGCGGCAGGCGGGCGTAATACGTGCCGAAAAAATCCGAGACGCGCCGGTTCATCTGGTGATCCATCAGCCACATGCCGACCTGCGCAATCTGGCAGGGAAAGTCCTCGCATTCGATGCCGTAGAACTGTCCGACGTTGACTCTCAGGGCGTCAAAGTCGAGTTTCAGTTGCTGGCGGTCTTTCCGGTTTTTCAGGACTTCCAGTTCCAGCAGCCGCAGTTCCCGGTAGGTGAGGATCAGAAAGTTGCCGCAGCCGCAGGCCGGGTCGAGAAACTTGAGACGGCTGATTTTGTCGTGAAACCGTTCCAGCGCCTTCGGGGTATTTCTTGCGCGCTCGAACTCGTTCCATAGCGCGTCAAGGAACAGCGGCCTTATCAGCTTCAGGATGTTTTCTTCACTGGTGTAATGCGCGCCGATTTCACGGCGGTGCTCCTTATCCATCACCCCCTGGAACATCGCGCCGAAAATGGCGGGACTGATGGCGCTCCAATCGAAGCGCGCGCATTCAATGAGGATGTTCCGCATCTTCGCGTCAAAGTCGGCGAAAGGCAACGCGCCCTTGAACAGGCCGCCGTTGATGTAACGAAACTGCCTGAGATCGTCGGAGAGCAGCGTCCGCTTCGCCCGGATCGCCTCGGGCGTGTCCAGAACGTCAAAAATCCGGGCAATGCGCCCGGCAAGGTCATTTCCGTCTTCCTGGGCGTTTTCGATGTAGTCAAGGAAGGACTGGCGCGGAAAAATCCCGGTGTCCTTGGCAAACATGCAAAAGAGCAGACGCACAAGATAAACTTCCAGATCGTGTCCTTCGTAACCGTGGCCTTTCAGCGTGTCGTGCAGCCGCGCCATTTTTTCAGCGGCGCGAACGTTGACCTCGACCTGTTCCCCGATGGGGCGCGCCGTTTCGTAACCGGCGATTTCGGCGAATTGGCGCACGTGTTTGCGCAGGTCTTTGGTCTTGAAGGCGATGCGGACGCCTGTTGTGCGGCACGCCAGCTCGATCCGATCGAAGTCGCTGATCATGAGCAGTTCGGGTATTTCGGCGGCAGGCAGATGCAGGACGTATTCTTGCAACTGCGCAAAAGCGCCCTTCAGCTTGCCTTTCGTTTTCATTTCGACGGCGAGTTTCTTCGGCCAGAAGTAATCCATACTGCCGTGTCCGCCCTCGCGCGGAACGGGATTTTCGAAGCGTCCGGCGGCATCGGCGTCCTCAACGCCAAAAACGGCGAGAACACCACGCACGAAACCCTGTGCCTCGGATTTTTCGTTCCGGCCGTCTTTCCAGCGTTCAGCGAAGCGAAGGGCGTTATCTTGTATTGCTTCCCAAGTCAGCCGCATTTTTTATCCACATTCCTTTCGATCGGAAGGCGGAGGACAGCGCAACTCGCGCCCTTGCGGGGTTGAAGCCCTTCCTGTCTCCGGATCACCCTTGCCGCTCCCCCCATGTTCTCCGGGCGTGGCGGGCAACGGCAAAGCGCCGTTCCAGCAACGCGCCGTCATTTTCCTGCAACGCAATTTTAAAATCGTGCAACTGGTGCTGGTAGGCGTCGATTTCCTGCAACAGGGCGTCGCGGTTGGCAAGGCAGATGTCGCGCCACATTTCCGGGTGGCTGGCGGCGATGCGGGTGAAATCCCGGAAGCCGGAAGCGGCAAAATCGAAAAAGAGGGGCGCATCCGGACGTTCCGCCAGATCGCGCACCAGGGCAAAGGCCAAGAGATGCGGCAGGTGGCTGACGGCAGCAAAGACGCGGTCGTGTTGCGCGGGCGTCAGTTCACAAATTTCCGCGCCGCACAGACGCCAGGCGCGCCTGACGCGATCCAGGGTGGCCGCGCTGTTTTCCGGCAAGGGCGTCAGCACCACCTTGCGGCGTTGAAACAGATCGCTTTTCGCGGCGGCTGCGCCACTGTTTTCCGTGCCCGCAACCGGATGCGCAGGCACGAACTGGCCGATTTTTCCGCCGAAGGCCGCATACGCCGCCCGCGCGACATCGGTCTTGGTGCTGCCGCCATCCGTGACCACGGTATGCGCGCCGATATGCGGGGCAATCTGGCCGAATATCGCGGGCATCTGGCCGACCGGCGTTGCCGCCAGCACCAAATCCGCGTCCGCGAGTTCATGCGCCGGATTCACGCCCGCCCGGTCGATGATGCCCAGCTCACAGGCTTCCGCCAGGGACGCCAACCGCCGACCGAAGCCCACCACTTCCCCTGCCGCCCGCGCCGATTTCAGCGCCAGCGCGAACGAGCCGCCAATCAGTCCGACGCCGTAAATGACCACCTTGCCGAATTCGATGGAACCTGCCGCGCGCGCATTGGAAGAAAAAGAATTCATGGAAAAGGGACACCGAGGATAAAGACGCCGACGGCACGTTCAAAATGCCGCCGATTATAGCCGTGTCCATCGCCGTGTTCTGTGTTTCCGGCAAAGACGGCGCAAGAACGGGGACGTACGCTACGCCCATGTAAAGTCAAGGCGAGGGAAACAAAGGTTTTCAGGGCGTGGCCGCGCCAGCGGAACTTCCCGGCGTAGTCAGCAGGATGTAGCGGTTGCGGTCTTCCGTGAATTTGGCGCGAATCTGCGCCAGTTCGCTTTTCTTGATTTCCAGCAAGGCGCTTTGCGCCTTGATGGTGGTCTCTTCGTTGCGAATCTGGCTGGCGGTTTCCAGCGACGACTTGCCGGAAGCCGCCATTTCGTCTTCCAGCGCTTTCTTGCGTTTTTGCGCGGCGCCGATCAGGGACTGGGCATTCTTGATGGCGACCTTGACATCGGCTTCGCTACGCTCGCGTATCCGATCCAGAGCTTCTACGCTGTCGTAGGTTTGCAGCAGGGCCTTATCCTTGCGCGCCTGATCGCGGGCGCGATCCCGTTCTTCCCGCTCCCGGATGGCTTGTTCCGCAGCCAGCTTCTTTTCTTCCTCGCTCATGCGCGGGGCAATGGTACGGATCAAGAAACCTTGCTGGTTGTAAACCTTCAGCAAGCGGCCATTGCAGCGCGGCGGCATGATGTCGCCGCAGGTGTAGCGGCCGCTGGCATCGTTGCAACAGATACTCTCACTGGCGGCGGCAAGGGCGGCAGCGGCGGGAACCAGGAAAAACGCCAGGCCAACGACCGCGAAAAACCACGCACTCCACGACCACAAGCCGGGAACGACCATTGCCCTGCATTTATTTCGCATAAATTCTCGGTTGATTGCGTCCACCCTGCCCTCATGTGCACAAAACAATATTGCTGACTGCATCGATTATAGTTTGCATCAAAATACATACCAGACTTGAAAATTTTTATCTCCATGATTTCAAAGCATTTTCATGTTCGCGTTTAGCGCGGCATGACGCTGGCTGACGCAAATCGGCACAACGCGACAAAATGCGGAAAAGCGGCGGCTGTCGTTACAGCAAGAAATTAGCGGCAGCCCTTCGGGGCTGCCGGTCAAACTCCATTGGGAAGGGGTTTCTCCCCTCGAGAATGGCTACGGTCGAAACCCCGGTCGTAAGAATGGGGTTCCAACCTTCGCGCCTTTCTTACGGCCGGGGTTTCAAACCGGAGTCAGTTTTACGATGAACGCCTGGAAACGCCCATCCGTCACTTTCCCGCCGCCCATCAACCCGCCTCGAGTGCCGGGGCGCGTCCGCTGATGGCGTTGCCGGGATCGGTGAGCAGTTCCCGCATATCCAGAATCAGCACGATCTGGCCGTTGGAAAGCGTGGTCACGCCGGCGACGCCGTGTGGACGGAAATCTTCCAGCGACTTGATCACCGCGTCATCGCGTCCGGCAAAGCTATCGACGCCGAGAATGAAGCTGCGCTCCGCCGTCTGCATGAGTACGCCGTATTCGGGATAACGCTCCTGCGGCCAGCCGAGCAGCCGCACCAGGGGAATGACCGGCAGGATTTCGCCGCGCACCACCAGCGTGGATTTGCCGCCGACCTCCTGCACCTTGTCGCGCTCGATGGGCAGAATTTCACGCACCAGGGAAAGCGGCAGGGCAAAGGGCTGATCGCCCAGCAGCACCAGCAACACCGGCAGAATCGCCAGGGTGAGCGGCAGGGAAATCAAAAATACCGAACCCTTGCCGATTTCCGAGCGAATTTCGATGGAGCCGTTCAACTTCTGGATGTTGGTCTTCACCACATCCATGCCAACGCCGCGACCGGAAACATCGGAAATCTGCGTCTTGGTGGAGAAGCCGGGCAGCAGAATCAGATTGAAACTCTGGCGGTCATCCAGGGTATTGGCTTCCTCCTCGCTAATCAGTCCCTTTTCCACCGCCTTGGCGCGAATGGCTTCCGGCACCATGCCATGGCCGTCATCCGCGACAATGATGACGATATGATCGCCTTCCTGCCGCGCTTCCAGGCGTACCAGGCTCTTGGCCGACTTGCCCGCCACCGCGCGTTCTTCCGGGCTTTCCACGCCGTGATCGACCGCATTGCGAATCAGGTGAATCAAGGGATCGGACAAGTCCTCGATCATGTTCTTGTCGACTTCGGTTTCTTCCCCGGCCAGCACCAGTTCCACGTCCTTGCCCAGTTGCCGCGCCAAATCGCGGGCAATGCGCGGATATTTCTGGAACAGCCGACCAATAGGCTGCATCCGGGTTTTCATCACCGAATTCTGCAAATCGGAGACCAGCAGATCGAGTTGGCTTATCGCCTGATCCAGGGCATGCAGGGTTTCGGAATCGTTCTTGCCCGCCAGGATGTCGGCCCTGAGACTGGTCAGCCGGTTCTTGGTCAGGCCGATTTCGCCGGAAAGATTCAATACCTGATCCAGGCGGGCGGTATCGACGCGAATGGTGCTCTCGCGCGCGACCTCGACCCGTCTGCCGCCGCCGCCACTGCTCTTGTGCGCCTGCGGCGGCGCGGGAACAACATCGCTTCTGGCCTCCCCGCCTCCCGCATCGCGCGCGCCGTTCCCCGCGCCGACGGTAGTGGCGGGGATGACTTCGCCGGAAACCGCAGCTTGCGGCTGACCACTGACGGCAGCATGCAAGGCACCCCAATCCGGTCCCGTCGTACCGCCCACGTCAGCCGCCTGCGGCGACACGGCACCCTCGGGCGCGGGCTGGCCTTCCGCCGCCGCTTTCAGGGACGCCAACAGTTCGGCGGGCGCGGGCGACGGCTGCACACCCGAGGAAAGGTCGCCGAACATGTCGCGCACCCCCTTGGTGGCGGCCATAATCATGTCCATCAATTCAGGAGACAGGGCAAGCTCGCCATTACGCAGCTTGTCGAACAGGGTTTCCGTGCGGTGGCAAAGGGTGACGAGTTCCGTGGCGTTCAAAAACCCCGCCCCGCCCTTGATGGTATGAAAACCACGGAAAATGTCATTCAACAAACCCCGGTCATCCGGGCTTTTTTCCAGATCGACCAGCTTGTTGTCCACATCGGACAGCAGGTCGCCGGCTTCCTGCAGAAAATCCTGCAGAAGATCTTCCATGCCTGCAAAGTCACTCATTTCCTATCCTCCTCAGAAACCCAGACTGTCCAGCAGATCATCGACCTGCTGCTGGTTCACTACCACATCGGAACGTCCTTCCGTGTTGACCACTGGTCCGTTCATCAGGCTGGGCACCTCCGAACGCTTGTTTTGCGGCACGACTTCCAGCAAGGCCGACATCAGGCCATTTTCCAGATCCTGCGCCAGAGCGACAACTTTCTTGATGACCTGACCGGTCAAATCCTGAAAGTCCTGCGCCATCATGATTTCCATCAGTTGCGCATTCACGATGCTGGTTTTTCCCGGCAGTCCGCCATTCAGATAGGCGCGCGTTTCTTCCGCCAGATTCCGGAATTCGTCAGTCGTCATCTGATTGGCGAACACCTTGTCCCAGCGCGCGCCCAGCGATTTTGCCGCGCCTTCCAACGCCTCCATAGCCGGTTGCGCCACATCGGTGGCGTTCAACACCCGGCAGGCGGCCTGCTCGGTAAGCGTGGCGATATAGGCCAGACGATCCTTGGCGTCCGGCAGGGCGCTCACTGTATTTTTCAGGATATTGTCATAACCCAGATCGTGCAGGGTGGTGTGCAACTGCCGCGCCATTTGTCCGATACGGTTAAAGACATTTTCCTGCGCGGGCCAGTCGCCGCCTTCACCGGCAACCGAACCGGCCGACGCAGGTTCAGCGCCATGCCGTACTTCGGCGACAACAGAATCGAAAAGCGCCTGCAAGTCGTTGTTGTCGCCCGTTTCCGGGGAAACGGCGGACGGTGCCGCAGCCGGCGCGGACGCGGGCGGAGACGCGACCGAATGAACGGAAGCCGCCACGCTGTCAAAAAGCGCTTCCAGGTCGGGGGAGTCGTTATCAGCGGACATGCGTTTCTCCAGAACTTCAGGCCGCAGCCATTTTTTCAAAAATCTTGTTCAGTTTTTCCGAAAGCGTCGCCGCCGTGAAAGGTTTGACAATATAACCGCTCGCGCCCGCCTGGGCGGCGGCGATGATGTTTTCCTTCTTGGCTTCCGCCGTGATCATCAACACCGGCAGGTGTTTCAGGGTCGGCGTGGAACGCACGGTCTGCAACAGTGTCAAGCCATCCATGTTGGGCATGTTCCAGTCGGTGATGACGAACTCGAATGTCTCGGTGTTGAGCTTTTGCAGCGCAATGGCACCGTCTTCCGCTTCATCGATATTGGTAAACCCAAGCTCTTTCAAGAGATTGCGCACGATGCGCCGCATGGTGGAAAAATCGTCCACCACCAGGATTCTCATTTTGGGATCCGACATGATCCTGCACCCCCGTAAGTTGTGTTCATGGTCATCTCAACGCTCCACCAGCGGACGCAGGGTATCCGCCAAGACTTCCGCGTCGAACTTGGCGACATAGGCATCCACGCCTACCGATTTGCCCATGGCGCGATTGGCTTCGGACGACAGGGAAGAATGCATGACTACCGGCACACCCTCGAAATTGGGATCCGACTTGATATTCTTGGTCAGCACATAACCATCCATTTCCGGCATTTCGGCATCGACCAGAATCAGGCTGATCTCATCGCGTATCGGTATCCCCACCTGCTTGGCGTGCGTGGCGATGGCCTGCAGGCGCGTCCAGGCTTCCGCGCCATTGTTGGCGTGTTTGTGCTTGACGCCCAGTTTATCCAGCACCTCGGCAATCTTCCTGCGCGCCACGATGGAATCGTCGGCGAAGAAGACATTGGTGTCTTCCTTCACGCGCGCCGGCTGCACGTCAACAATGATGGCCTCGCCAAAGGCATTGGACAGGATCTGCTCGACATCGAGAATGGACACCAGATGCCCGCCATCCAGTTCGATAACGGCGGTAATCAACCCTTGATTGGCGTTCAGGACGCTTTCCGGCGCCTTGACCTTTTCCCAATCCACGCGAATGATGCGGTCGACTTCATGCACCAGAAAACCCAGGGTGCGCTTGGAGTATTCGGCAACCATCATGCTGGTTTCCAGACCCGGCGAAGGCGGCGGCGCTTCCAGATCGAGAAAGGAGGCCAGCGACAGCACGGGAATCACGTTGCCGCGCAGGGACACCAAGCCTTCCACGCCGCGCGGCATGTTGGGCGTCTTGGTGATGTGCGGCGTGCGCCTGACTTCGCGCACCTTGAACACGTTGATGCCGAAAGTTTCGTTGGTGCCCAGGGAGAACAGCAGTATCTCCATCTGGTTGGAACCGGCCAGCCGTGTACGGGCATCCACGCCATCCAGAAGGTTCCCGTTTTCTTTGACGTTATTCATATCAAGCATCTCCCGATGTCATACGGCCACAGGCGCGGATACGTTGCTGTTATGCGTCAGGCGGCGCGCCAGCGTTTCCGAAAGGCGTTGCGGCTCGAATTTGGGAACATATTCGTCTACTCCGACCGAAAGACCGAGCTTCTGGTTGGACATACCGGAAAGCGACGAGTGCATGATGACGGGAACCGAGGCGAAACGGGCATCGTTCTTGATCTTCTTGGTCAAGATATAGCCGTCCATGGCGGGCATTTCAATGTCGGTCAGCACCAGGCTGATCATTTCCGCGGGCGACTTGCCAAGACTGTTGGCGTAGCTTGCCATTTTCTCCAGTTCTTCCCACATCTGCTGACCATTGTTGGCGGCCACATATTTGATGCCCATCGCGTCAAGAGTGCGCATCACCTGCTTTCTGGCAACCACGGAATCGTCGCAGAAGAACACCATCAAATCGGGATTATCCAGTTGCGGCAGGTTCTTGAAGCGCAGGTCGTCGTCATCGGTGTGCGCGGTGTCGGCAAGGATCTTTTCCACGTCCATCATCATGATCAGCCGCCCGTCTTCCAGCTCCGTGACCGCCGTCACCAGGCCGCCCATCTGCGCCATGAGCATTTCCGGCGGCACACGCATCATGCTCCAATCCAGGCGCAGAATGGTATCGACGGCTTCCACCAGGAATCCTTGGGTGTGGCCGTTGTATTCGGTGACGATCATGACGTCGCGGCGCACATCGGAATCCACCCACGCGTATTTGGCCAGATCCACCACCGGCACCAGCACGCCGCGCAGACTGGTCATGCCTTCCACGGCGGGCGGCATGTCCGGCGCGGCGGTAATCGGCGGAGTGCGCATGACTTCGCGCACCTTGAATACGTTGATGCCATAGGTTTCCCGTCGCCCGGTACGTCTGTCTTCTCCCAGAGAGAACAACAGGATTTCCAGCTTGTTGGTGCCTGCGAGCTTGGTTCTCGCATCGATGCTCTTCAGTAATTCGGACATCTTCAATCCCCCAAACAATTCCGGCGCACTCTTTCAAGAAGCCGGAAATAAAAACACAGGGACAAGGATACACAGAAATCGCGCGCCCTGAAACTTCGCGCCGCATCCTGATTGACATTTTGCGCCTTGCGCCACACGTCTGAATACCTTTTCATTGACGCTTCTTGACCGGGAAAAGCGCCAGCACACGACCCGCAATCCGCGCGATGTCCGCCACTTCCTCCACCGCGCCGATCTGGAAGGCTTCCCTGGGCATGCCATAAACCACGCAACTGGCCTCATCCTGCCCGAAGGTATGCGCCCCCGCGCGGCGCATGGACAGCAACCCCTGCGCGCCATCCTTGCCCATGCCGGTCAGAATCACGCCTACCGCCTGCCGCCCCATCGCGGCGGCCGCGGAAGCGAACAGCACGTCCACGGAAGGCCGGTGCCCATTCACTGGCGGCGTCTGCACCAGTTCAATCAACAGGCGCTCGCCCTCCTTTTTCACTTGCATGTGATGATTGCCCTTGGTGATGTACACCGTGCCCTCCTCCGCCACATCGCCGTCTTGCGCCTCGCGCACACGCGGTCGACAAACCCGATCCAGGTTGGCGGCGAACACGGCGCTGAAGGTCTCCGGCATGTGCTGCACAATCAGAATGGGCGGACAATCGGCGGGCATCCCCAGCAAGACTTTCTTGATCGCTTCGGTGCCGCCCGTGGAAGCGCCGATGAAAATCACCTTGCCGCCTGCCGGACCTACCGGATACGGCTGCGCCTTGAGCGGCGCGAGCGTAGCCTTGGCCTGAAGCGCGGCGGGTTTTGAACGCGCATTGACGCGCAGGCGTGCGCCCTTGGCGGCGCGGATTTTTTCCGCCAGTTCCCGCCCGTATTCGTCCAGCCGCTGGAGACTTTCTGCCCTGGGCTTGCCGATGAAATCCACCGCGCCCAACTCCAGCGCCTTCAAGGTCGTCTCCGATCCTTCCTGGGTAAAGGCGGAGACCATGACCACCGGCATGGGGCGCTTTTGCATCAGGCGTTCGAGAAACTCCAGTCCGTTCATGCCCGGCATCTGCACGTCCAGCGTCAGCACGTCCGGCTTCAGTGCGAGCAGCATGTCACGCGCGGCATGCGCGTCACCGGCCGTCCCGACGACCTCGATGTCCGGCGCGGTGCCGATAATCCGGCTCAACTGCCTGCGCATGAAGCTGGAATCATCTACCACCAGAACGCGAATCGACATGCCTATCCTCTCCCCCGCAAAACCGGAACAGCCCCGGCTGGCCGTCAGCGCTTCGCCGCCAGGGCATAGACCGTCTTGCCCAGGGAATGGAACAAATTCGCGGCGTGCAAAAAACTCTCCGAATGCCCGGCGAACAGAAGCCCATCTGGCTGCAACATCGGCGCAAAACGCGCCAGGATCCTGTACTGCGTCGGCTTGTCAAAATAGATCATGACATTGCGACAAAAAATCACATCCAGCGGCCCGCGCACCGACCACACCGAGTCCAGCAAGTTGATCCGCCGGAAACTGAGCATCCGCCGCAACTCAGGCTTGACGTTGTAGACGTCTCCCGCCGGACTCGCGTTCCTGTTGAAATAACGTTTCAATTGTTCCGGGGAAATCTTGTCGACGCGATCCGGCGTATATACGCCCTTTTCCGCCGTCGCCAGCACATTGGTGTCCAGATCGGAGCACAGCACACTGATCTGCGGGCCGCCGCCGGGAAAAGTTTCCGCTGCCGTAATAGCGATGGAATAAGGCTCCTCACCGGTCGATGCCGCGCAGCACCAGATGTTGATCTGCTTGCGTTTGTCCGCCACGGCGCGCAAATGCTGGGCCAGCACGGGAAAATGGTGCGGCTCGCGGAAAAAGGAAGTCAGATTGGTGGTCAGCGCGTTGACGAACCCCTCCCACTCCGCCGCGCCCCGGCTGAATTCCAGATGATCCAGGTACTGCCCGAACGATTTCATCCCTGTCGCCCGCAAGCGCCGCGCCAGACGGGAATACACCATGTCCTGCTTGGCGGGCGAGAGCGAAATTCCAGCCTTGTCGTAAATCAGCTTCCGCACCCGCTCGAAATCCGCCGCGCGAAAGGCAAATTCGCGCAGGGAAGCGTCCCCCGCCGCCGCGGGCAACACCGCGTTGCTCGCCTGACGGATGCTGGCGAGGCGTTCGCTCAAGGTCGGCGATCGTGCCGGGGCCGAAGATGGCGCGGACGAACTGGCAGGAGGACGAGGAGGAATGGAAGCCATGGCATGGAAACTTGAATGGGGGTGAATACGCGCATTATGAGGGATTTTCGTCGAGCGGCGTGTTGACTATCGCGCACTTCTTCTTGCCCGGACCGATCCAGAACCATTCCACCTGTTTTGTCGCCTCGTCGATCCGAATGCCGATGGCCGGATGCGCTTCCATTTGCGCGCGGGAGCGCAGTTCGATCTCGCCACGCCAATGCGCCATGTTTTTCTCCTTTTGCCGCCGTTACGACGGCGGCGCCAAATCTTCCGGCGAGAGTCCGGCATCCTCGTCGTCTATCTGGGTTTCCGGGCTGTCTTCCTGCAAAATGGCCATTTCCGTGCGCTTGTTCAGCACCACGATGCTGATGCGCCGATTGACCGGATTCAGCGGGTCATTTGGATCGAACAACACGGAAGACGACAGCCCTACCACCCGCAACACCTTGCGGTTATCCATGCCCGCGCTCACCAGCTCGCGCCTTGAAGCGTTGGCGCGGTTGGCGGAAAGCTCCCAATTGGAAAACCCCTGCTGTCCGCCGGAAAACTGCGCCGCGTCGGTATGTCCGGCCAGACTGATGCGATATGGCACTTCGTTCAGCACCTGCCCGATTTCCCGCAGGATGTCGCGCGTATATGGCTTCAACTGGTCGCCGGCGAGATCGAACATCGGACGGTTCTGTTCATCGACAATCTGGATGCGCAAGCCCTCGGAAGTGATGTCCAGTTTCAGCTGCTCCTTGAATATTCGCAACTGCGGCGTATCGTCGATCAGTTCCTCGATGCGCTTTTTCAGGGCTTCCAGAGAGCGTTTTTCGCGCCGCTCGTATTCGCGCCGTTCCTGACGCCGCTTGCGTTCCGCCTCCACTTCGCCTTTCCGTGCCTGTCCGGCGCTGCGGCTCAGATCCGCGCCGCCGCCCTTCAGGATGCTGTCCGCGTCGCCCGATCCACTGCCGCCGCTACTGGCGACTTTCAGGGGATTCTGGAAAAACTCGGCCAGCCCCTGCAAATCCCCATTGGCCGTGGAACCCAACAGCCACATCAACAGGAAAAACGCCATCATTGCCGTCACGAAGTCGGCGTAGGCCAGCTTCCAGGCACCGCCATGCGCGCCTTCACCGCCCTTCTTGATGCGCTTGATGACAATGGGGCGCGAGGAATCGCCGCTCACGCGCTTCTCCCATGCCGGAAAATCCGCGAACTAACGTCCATGCTTCATCTTCCCTTGCGGCTCTTCAACTCTTCTTCCAATTCCAGAAAGCTGGGGCGCGCGTCGGCGGGCAGGTTCTTGCGCCCGAATTCCACCGCCACCTGCGGCGCGTAGCCGGACATGGAGGCCAAGAGCACCGCCTTGACCACATTGAACACGCTGCCGCCCTCGCCCGCCTTCTGCTCCAGCAAGGTGGCCACCGGCTGAATGAAGCCATACGACAACAGAATGCCCAGGAAAGTTCCCACCAGCGCGCCGCCGATCATCTTGCCCAGCACCGGCGGCGGCTCGCCCACCGATCCCATGACATTGACCACGCCCATCACCGCCACCACGATGCCGAAGGCCGGCATGGCGTCGCCCAGCTTGGCCATGACGTGACCGGGTATTTCCGCAGTGTGATGATGCGCGTCCAGTTCCTGATCCATCAGTCCCTCGATCTCCAGTGTATTCAGGTTGCCGCCGACCATCATGCGCAGATAGTCGGTCATGAACTCCGTCACGTGATGGTCATGCAGGATGTCGGGATACTTGGAGAACAGCGGGCTGGATTCCGGATTTTCCACATCGTTTTCAATCGACATCAAGCCTTCCTTGCGCACCTTGGTGAGCAGCTCAAAGAGCAAGGCCAGCACATCCACGTAATACGCCTTGTTATAGCGCGACCCCTTGAACAGGCCGGGCAACGCGCCCAGCACACCCTTGATGACCTTGAGATTGTTTCCGGCCACGAAAGCGCCCACCATCAGGCCCACGATCGCCAGATACTCCGTTGGCATCCAGAGCGCGGCCAGGCTGCCGTGTATCGAATACGTGCCGACAGCCGAAGCAAGAATGATGAGATAACCGATGATCAGAAACATGAATCCACCCCTGAGAACGTCACGCCAACCGACACGCGCCCATGCAGAGCCTGTATTCTAACCTCCGTCCCCGCGAATAGCAAAGCGGCATGGACGGGTTCGGCAAACGGCGCGCTTGCCGCGCCAAAACACGATGACGGCACATGCCTCTACCGCAAAAGCGCGGCCTGCGCTACCCTCTTGCTGTTTTCCGACTTCCCTGGCGCGTCTTCATGATTTCCTTTTGCCCTCAATGCGGTCATCCGACGCACCAGCGCATCCCGGCTGGCGACAACCGGAAACGGAACGTTTGCGGCACCTGCGGTTATATCCATTACGAAAATCCGCGACTGGTGCTGGGCGCGGTGCTCGAGTGGCAGGGCGACATTCTGCTTTGCCGCCGCGCCATCGAACCGCGCGCCGGACTGTGGACCCTGCCCGCCGGCTTCATGGAAAACGGCGAAAGCTCCGAGGACGCCGCCGCGCGGGAAAGCCGGGAAGAAGCCCACGCCCACGCCGACCAGATGCGGTTGTTTACCTTCATCGACGTGCCCGCAATCGATCAGGTGCACGTCTTCTATCGCGGCATCCTGCGCGACGGACGGCATTCCCCCGGCGAAGAAAGCCTGGAAACCGCGCTCTTTTCCGAAGCGCGCATCCCCTGGTCGCAACTCGCCTTTCAAACCGTGCGTCTCACGCTGGAACACTACTTCGAAGATCGCCGCGCCGGAGAATTCAAGCCGCGCCGCCTGCTCACGGGCAAGCGAGCGAAGCGCCTTGTCCGCTGGACGGTCTGAGGAACGCTCAAGGGCGGTTACTCTGGTTTTTGTTCCGGCGTCTCGATTTGCTTGGCGGGCGCGGCGCTTTCCTTGTCCGCGTCCTTCATGCCGTCCTTGAAGCCCTTGATCGCGCCGCCCAGGTCTTGTCCGAGGCTGCGCAGTTTCCTGGTGCCGAAAAGCAGCACGACGACCAGTAGGATAATCAGTAATTGCCAGATGCTTGGGGCCATGATGCAAGACCTCCTCAGATTTTGTTGAGCATGGGGCCGACGGGCGTTTCGCCGCCAACGATATGCAGATGCAGATGCGGCACTTCCTGTCCGCCGATTCTGCCCGTATTGATGATAACCCGAAAGCCCTCTGGACTGCCATTTTCCGCCGCAAGCCGCCGGGCGACGGACAGGAGCCGCCCCAGCACCGGCTCATCCGCCGCGGTCGCCTCGGCGAGCGAAGCGATGTGCTTTTTGGGAATCGCCAGAATGTGCGTGGGGCGCAAGGGATGGATGTCATGGAAGGCATACACCAGATCGTCTTCATAAACCCTGGCGGAAGGAATTTCGCCCTTGGCGATTTTGCAGAAAATACAGCCGGTCATGTCGGGAGTCCTCGCGGATAAAGGATTGGCGGGTCAGATGTTGCGCGCGGCTTTTTCCGCGATGCCGGAGACGCCTTCGCGGCGCGTCAGCTCGCGGCGCACGTCATCGATGGAAAGGCCATGGAACGTCAACAGCACCAGCAGGTGAAACAGCACGTCGGCGGCCTCGAAGACGATTTCCTTCGGCTTGCCGTCCTTGCTGGCCATGATGAGCTCCGCGCTTTCCTCGCCGATTTTCTTCAAAATGGCGTCCTGTCCCTTTGCCAGCAATCGCGCGCTGTAGGAGTTTTCCGGCGCGGCGCTTTTACGCCCGGCGAGGGTTTTCGAGAGACGCGCCAAGATGTCGGCATCGATGTCCGGGTTCAATTCGCTCATGGTTTTGGGCCGTAAATGTCCTTTGGATCTTTCAATATCGGGTCGATGCACTGCCAGCCTTCGCCCGCGAGTTCACGGAAAAAACAGCTTTCCCGTCCGGTGTGGCAGGCGATGCCGCCTTGCTGTTCGACCAGGAGCAGCAGCGCGTCGCCATCGCAATCGACGCGCATGGCGCGGATGCGCTGCACATGCCCGGATTCCTCGCCTTTTTTCCACAGCCGCTGACGCGAACGCGACCAGTAAACGGCGACGCCTTCACGCGCGGAACGTTGCAAGGCGGCGTGATTCATCCAGGCGAGCATCAGCACCCGCCCCGTTCCGGCCTCCTGGGCGATGACCGGAATCAGGCCGTTCTCGTCCCATTGCAGAATATCCAGCACAGAAGACGGAAGATTTTCCGCCGCGTCATCCATCGTCATAGCCGCACCTCGATGCCGCGTTCCGCCATGTACATCTTGGCCTCATGCACCGTGTATTCGCCAAAGTGGAAAATGGAGGCGGCGAGCACGGCGTCGGCGCGGCCTACCGTCACGCCGTCGGCCAGATGCGCAAGGTTGCCGACGCCGCCGGAGGCGATGACCGGGATGTTCACGGCCTCCGCCACGGCGCGGGTAAGCTCCAGATCAAAGCCGTTCTTCGTGCCGTCCCGATCCATGCTGGTCAGCAGGATCTCGCCAGCGCCCAGGGTTTCCGCCTGTTGCGCCCAGCGGATCGCGTCCATGCCGCTATCCTTGCGTCCGCCGTGGGTGTAGACGTGCCAGTCCTCGCCGGATCGCTTGGCGTCGATGGCGACCACGATGCACTGCGCGCCAACTTTCGCCGAGGCTTTTGCGATCAGTTCCGGGTGATGGACGGCGGCGGTATTGATGGAAACCTTGTCCGCCCCGGCATTCAGGAGCCGCCGCACGTCCTCGACCTGCCTGACGCCGCCGCCCACGGTAAGCGGAATGAAGACTTCGCGGGCGCAGGCTTCGATGACGTGCAGGATGATGTCGCGCTGGTCGGAAGAGGCGGTGATGTCGAGAAAGGCAATTTCGTCCGCGCCCTGTTCGTCATAGCGGCGGGCGATTTCCACCGGGTCGCCGGCATCGCGCAGGTCGACGAAATTGGTGCCTTTGACCACGCGCCCGGCGGTAACGTCCAGACAGGGAATGATGCGTTTGGCGAGCATTTTTCAGGCAGCGCTTTTTCCCAGTTCATCCGCCAGTGCCTGGGCGCGCCGGAAATCCAGCGATCCGTCATAAATAGCGCGTCCGGCGATAGCGGCCATGACGCCTTCGCCCTCCACCGCGCACAGCGCGCGCACATCGTCGAGCGAAGACAGGCCGCCGGAGGCGATGACCGGAATGGTGAGCGACTGCGCCAGATGCACACTGGCCTCCACGTTGATGCCGGTCAGCATTCCGTCACGACCGATGTCGGTGTAGATGATCGCCTCGACGCCGTAATCCTCGTATTTTTTCGCCAGATCGACGACTTCGTGCCCGGTGAGTTTCGACCAGCCTTCAGTCGCCACCTTGCCGTCCCTGGCGTCCAGACCGACGATGATGTGACCGGGAAAAGCCACGCAGGCGTCGCGCAAAAAGCCGGGATTCTTCACTGCGGCCGTGCCGATGATGACATAGGAAAGTCCCGCGTCCAGGCCGCGTTCGATGGTGTCCAGATCGCGAATGCCGCCGCCCAACTGCACGGGGATGGCCTCTCCCACTTCTTCCAGGATGGCGATGATGGCGCTGCGGTTTTTCGGCGCGCCGGCAAACGCGCCGTCGAGATCGACCAGATGCAGGCGGCGCGCGCCCTGCTCCAGCCAATGCCGCGCCTGTTCGGCGGGAGATTCGGAAAAAACCGTGACCTGTTCCATCAGGCCCTGTTTCAGACGGACGCAGTGCCCGTTCTTGAGATCAATGGCGGGAATGAGCAACATGATCGAAATGAAGGATGAACGGATGATATCTAGGGTTGCCAGGAAACAAAATTCTTCAAAAGTTGCAGACCGTCCCGGGCGCTTTTTTCCGGATGAAATTGCACGGCGAAGATATTAGCCCTGCCCACCGCGCAGGTAAAGGGCAAACCATATTCGCAACATCCGGTCGAGAGCGCCGCGTCGCTCGGGAACACGCAATAGCTATGCACGAAATAAAAGCGCGCGCCGTCTTCAATGCCTGCCCAGAGCGGATGTCGGCCTTGCCGCCACACCTGGTTCCAACCCATGTGCGGCACTTTCAGTTTTTCTTGTCTGGCGTCGAGAAGTTGTGCGGGAAAACGCCGCGTCTGACCGGGAAAAATTCCCAAACCCGGCGCGTTACCCTCCTCGCTTTTCTCGAAGAGCATTTGCAGGCCGATGCAGATTCCGAGAAAGGGTTTTTCGGCGGCGGCTTGCAATACGGCGGGTTTCAAATGACGGCGTTCGAGTTCCGCCATGCAGTCCGGCATCGCGCCCTGACCGGGGAATACCACGCGCTCGGCGGCGGCGACTTCCGCCGGATCGGAAGTGACGCGCGCGTCCGCCTCCGGCGCAACCTTGCAAAGCGCCTGAAGCACCGAGCGCAGATTGCCCATGCCGTAATCGATGACGGCAATCGTCATTACAGGACGCCTTTGGTCGATGGCATCAAGCCCGCCATGCGCGCGTCCGGCATCACCGCCGCGCGCAGCGCCCGCCCGAACGCCTTGAAGATGGTCTCCGCCTGATGGTGGGCGTTTGCGCCCTTCAAATTGTCGATGTGCAGGGTAATGCCCGCGTGATTCACCAGACCCTGGAAAAACTCGCGCACCAGATCCACGTCGAAGAGACCGATGGTGTCGCGGCTGAATTCCACATCCATGTAGAGGCCAGGACGCCCGGAAAGGTCGAGCGTCACCCGGGAGAGCGCCTCATCGAGCGGCACATACGCCAGACCGTAGCGCGCGAGACCCTTCCGCTCGCCCCATGCCTTGGCAAGCGCCTGTCCCAAGGTAATGCCGATGTCTTCGACCGTGTGATGATCGTCCACCTGCAAGTCGCCCTTGGCCTCGATTTCCAGATCGAGAAGCCCATGCCGGGCGATCTGGTCGAGCATGTGCTCGAGAAAGGGGATGCCGGTCAGAAGCCGACACTGCCCGGAGCCGTCCAGATTGAGACGCACGGTAATCCGGGTTTCCAGAGTGTTGCGAGAGATTTCGGCTTGTCGCATGACGGAAAGCAACCTGAATGGAAAGGCGACATGATACCATTTCACCCTTTCAAACCTGCGGCGCAATGTCACGCGCCAGGGTAATCGCAGCAAGAAATCAGCGGCATCCCTTCAGGGCTGCCGCTCCAACGTCATTGGGAAGGGGTTTCTCTCCCCTCGAGAATGGCTACGGACGGGGTTTCAAACCGGAGTTGGTTTTACGACGAACAGGTTCTGAGAGCAATCCCCAGCCGCAAAAAGCCTTCCCAGATATCGCCGCTGCCGCCGCGATCCAATCCCTTGATGCGGCGATCGAGGCGGGCGGCGGTGGTCAGGGCGCGGCGCAGGGCGGCGCGGGTGAACGTTCGGGCGGCTTGTTGCAGGGACTGCTGGCGCGCGCCCCATATGCGCAGGTCGCGGCAGAGCGCATTAAAGGGCTGTCCCTGTTTCAACCCCGCTTGGATCTGCATCAGGGCGCGCAGTTCTTCGGTTATCGCCCAGAGCGCCAGTTGCGGGGCTTCGCCTTCCTGGCGCAGACCCTCCAGCGTACGCGCGAAGCGCCCGAAATCGCGGGCATAAAAAGTCTCGCGCAGGTCGTCGATGCGATAACGGGCGACATTCAATACCGCGTCGCGGATTTGCGCCTCGCCCAGCGCTCCCGGCGGATAGAGCAACGCCAGTTTCTGGATTTCCTGATGCGCGGCCAAAAGATTGCCTTCCACCCGTTCGGCTATGAAGGCCAGTCCCGCCCGATCCGCTTTTTGTCCCTGACGTTCGAGGCGTCCGGCAATCCAGGCGGGCAGTTCGGCCAGTGTGGGCGTCGTGCATTTGATGCAGACGCCCGCGTTGCTCAAGGCGGTAAACCAAGCGGTTTTTTCGTCTTTCCATTCCATTTGCGGCGCGCTGACGATGAGCAGATTATCCGGATTGTCATGTCGTTGTAGCCGCTGGCAATAATCGGCCAGGACGCTGGCGCCCTTGCCGGGTTTTCCGTTCGGGATGCGCAGATCCACGATTTTCCTGCCGCCAAAGAGGGAAAGGTTGCCAGTGGCGACGGCAAGCT
The DNA here is from genome assembly GCA_031259605.1 of Zoogloeaceae bacterium. Taxonomy (GTDB): domain Bacteria; phylum Pseudomonadota; class Gammaproteobacteria; order Burkholderiales; family Rhodocyclaceae; genus Azovibrio. Next base: position 5,934 of record JAIRLE010000191.1, on the reverse strand, counting down.
GATTCCAGTCGAAATCCGGCAGCGCGGTAAGCGTCTCGCGTTCATCGAACCCCTGCCTGCGCGCGGCGGCATGGATGGCGTCGGCGGCTTCCAGCACCAGGAGCGGCGCGTCGCCATGGACGACGTACAGCGACGCCATCTTGCCTCTCAGGTGTTCAGCGAGTTTTTCGGGCTTCAACAGCATGGGCGCGCTCCGGCGGGCGCATTGGCGGCATCTGCGGCATCCGGATGCTGGGTCGCCATTCGCCGCAGGATCTGTTGCACCAGGTCTTTTTCCATGTCCCGCCAAAGGAATTCCTCTTCCTGCGCCTTGGAAAGCACCTGATTGTCGTCATAGGTGATTTCGCGCAGCAGCACGACGTTGCTTGCCTGGGTGAGCGGCGCGCCCGTCCGGTCTTCCAGGCGGAAAGCGTAGTTGAGGCGCAACTGGTATTCGCGCACCTGTCCATCGGCGTTGATGGTGGCGATCTCCCGTTCGCGGCTGAAGGAAGTCTGGCGGAATACGGCCTCGGCGTTCTTTTCTTCTTCCACCAGCAGATCCGGCTGGTTGGCGCGAATCTGGCGGCGCAGTTCCATGCCCAGCGTAGATGTGGCGGAAACGGCGATGTAGAGGCTTTTGTACGGCACGCGCATCGCGCCGCGCAACTGGAAGCCGCAAGCGGCCAGGAGGAAGACCAGGCAGACGATCGGGGTGAAGCGCAGGACGGGATACATGCGGATCTCCATTAGATGACGATATTCACCAGCCGCCCCGGCACCACGATTACCTTCCTGGCGGGTTTGCCGTCCATGAATTTTCGCGCGGTTTCCGTTGCGAGCGCGGCGGCTTCGATGGCGGAACGGTCGGCGGCGGCGGGCGTCGTGAAGCTGCCGCGCAGTTTGCCGCCGATTTGCAGCATGAGTTCGACCGTATCTTGTGTCAGCGCCGTCGCGTCGACGATGGGAAATGCCGCGCGCGCCGCGTTCGCGCCCGGTTTCAGTTCGGCGTAAAGCGCCTGTCCGATGTGCGGGACGATGGGAAAGAGCATCAGGGCGACGGCCTCGAACACTTCCTGTGCCAGCGCGTGTCCGGCGGCGCCGGATAAATCCGTTTTTTCGCAGGCGTTCAAAAGTTCCATGACGGCGGCGATGGCGGTGTTGAATTGCTGGCGGCGGCCATAATCGTCGTGCACCTTGCCGATGGTCTGATGCAGCTTCTTGCGCAGGACTTTTTGCGGTTCCGTCAATCCGGCGTTGCCGGAAGCGGCAACGGTCACGCCCAGGCCAACATGCGCATGCGCGAGTTTCCACACCCGGCGCAGGAAGCGGTAAGCGCCTTCCGCGCCCGCGTCCGACCATTCCAGCGACTGGTTGGGCGGTGAGGCGAACATCATGAACAGCCGTATCGTGTCCGCGCCGTACCGGACGATCAAGGTCTGCGGATCAATGCCGTTGTTCTTGGATTTGGACATTTTTTCAATGCCGCCAACGATCACCGGTTGCCCGTCGGTCTTTGATGTCGCGCCCACGGGACGACCGCGTTCGTCGGTCTTGACGTCTACTTCAGTGGGGCTGAGCCAGTGTTTTTTGCCGTTCGCGTCCAACCGGAAAAAGGTGGGCGCGACCACCATGCCTTGCGTCAGCAGGTTCTTGAAGGGTTCGGAGAGATCAATCAGACCGGCATCACGGATAAGCCGGGTGAAAAAACGGGCGTAGAGCAGATGCAAAATGGCATGCTCAATGCCGCCGATATACTGATCGATGCCGCCTGCGCACCAGTAGTCTACCCGCTCATCGAGCATGGCTCTGTCATTATCCGGACAGGCATGGCGCAAAAAATACCAAGAGGATTCGACGAAGGTATCCAGCGTATCCGTCTCCCTTCGGGCAGGTCGGCCGCACTTCGGGCAAGAGGTTTCGTAGAATTCCGGCATTTTGGCGAGCGGCGAACCCGCGCCGGTGATGTTTACGTTTTCCGGCAGCACGACGGGGAGTTGATCGTCGGGTACCGGCACGTCGCCGCAGACCTCGCAATGCACGATGGGGATCGGGCAGCCCCAGTAGCGTTGGCGGGAAATGCCCCAGTCACGCAGCCGCCACTGCACTTCCTTTTCGCCCAGACCCAGTTTGGCGAGATCGGCGGCGATGGCCTCCACTGCTTCCGTGTAGCCGAGGCCATCGTATTTGCCGGAATGCACACAGACGGCGCGACTTTTATCGCCATACCATTCCTGCCAGCCGTCGAGCGAAAAAGTCTCGCCCGCCACGCCGATGACCTGCTTGATGGGCAAGCCGTACTTTTGCGCGAAGGCGAAGTCACGTTCGTCATGCGCCGGAACCGCCATGACCGCGCCTTCGCCGTAACTCATCAACACATAATTGCCCACCCAGACCGGAATCCTTTCGCCGGTGAGCGGATGCTGCGCAAACAACCCTGTTGGCGCCCCTTTCTTTTCCATGGTTGCGAAATCCGCTTCAGCGACGCCGCCTTTCTTGCATTCCGCGATGAAGGCGGCAAGCTCCGGGTTGCCTTTCGCCGCATGGACGGCGAGCGGATGTTCGGCGGCGACGGCGACAAAGGTGACGCCCATCAGGGTGTCGGCGCGGGTGGTGAATACCCAGAGCTTTTGTTCCTGGTATTTGCTGTCCGCCAGAACAAAGGCCAGACGCACGCCTACACTCTTGCCGATCCAGTTTTTTTGCATCAGACGCACTTCTTCCGGCCATCCCGTCAGGGTATCCAGCCCGGCGAGCAATTCTTCGGCGTAGGCGGTGATTTTCATGTAGTACATGGGAATTTCGCGCTTTTCGATGAGCGCGCCGGAGCGCCAGCCGCGTCCGTCGATCACCTGCTCATTCGCCAATACCGTCTGATCGACCGGATCCCAATTGACCGTGCCGAGCTTTTTGTAAATCAGTCCTTTCTCGAACAGGCGGGTAAACAGCCATTGTTCCCAACGATAATACTCTGGCGCGCAGGTGGCCAGTTCGCGCTGCCAGTCGATGGAAAGCCCAAGCGATTGAAGTTGCCGTTTCATGCAGTCGATATTCTGGCGGGTCCAACGCGCCGCCGGAATCTTGTTCGCCAGCGCCGCGTTTTCCGCCGGCATTCCGAAAGCGTCCCAGCCCATCGGCTGCAACACGTTTTCGCCCAGCATCCGGTGATAACGTGCCAGCACGTCGCCAATGGTGTAATTGCGCACATGACCCATGTGCAGCCTGCCGGAAGGGTAAGGAAACATGGAAAGACAATAGTATTTGGGCTTGCCGCCAGTTTCCACGGCTCGATCCGCCGCCGTCGCGCGCCAGTGTTCCCGGGCCGCCCGCTCGATTTCGGCGGGGATGTATTTTTCCTGCATGAGCGTCATTCTTCGAAAAAAAACAAAGACCGACATTCTCGCATATCAGAAGACGGCGCGACCGCTGCACGGGAGCGCGAAGGGTCGGAGCAGCAAATCATGCGTAATTGGGGCAGGGAGCAGTGAGTGGGCGACACCCTTTCCCGGCGCTAAAGCGCCACCCTCTCCCGCGAAGCGGGCGAGGGAAACCCCTGGAGATCATCGTAAAACCAACTTCGGTTTGAAACCCCGCCCGTAAGAAAGGCGCGAAGGTTGATCCCCCGGCCGCGGCCGGGGTTTCGACCGTAGCCATTCTCGAGAGGAGAGAAACCCCTTCCCAATGGAGTTGGACCGACAGCCCTGAAGGGCTGTCGCTAATTTTTGCTGAACAAGGTTCTCGGTCTTCTGTTTTCTGAACGCTAACGGGGAAGCGGGAGCAGGAAGAGTTCGACGCGGTGGCCGTTCATGCGGGGGTCGTCGGGGTGTTCCGCGCCAAGCGGGGCTTGCTGGATGCGGTAGGAGGGCACACCCAGTTCGACCAGGCGGCGTTTGATGCGGGCGGCGGCTTGGCGGGAGAGGCTGAGGCTCATTTCACGGCTGCCGCTGGCGGGCGCGTAACTGTCCAGACGGACGAGCAGATCACGGCGCGCCTTTATTTGTTGGGCAATGGCGCGCAAGGACTGTTCCGTCTCCGGCGGCAGGGCGGTGTTGTTGGCATCCAGACTGTAGATGGCGTTGGGAGTGGCGGCTTGCGGAGCGGGGATGGACGGTTTTGTGACGGCGGACTCTTCCGTTGCCGCTCCCTCTTCCGGCGGCGCGAAAACGGCGAGCGCAGTGGCGCGTTCGTTGTCCGGGCGCGCGGGGTTGCCGTTGCAGGCGGCAAGGAAAAAGAGGAGCGCGATGCCACCGCAGCGGACAAGGGAGCGGCGTATCATTCGCTTGCGGCCGCGAGGATTTTGTCGGGGAACGCCCGCGTCGGCGCGACGAGTTCCGCCAGGGGAATCAGCGCGGCATCGCGTGTTTTTCCTTCCGGCGGCGCAAGACCGATCCGGTCGGTCTTCAAAATGAGCAGCAGGTGTTTCAGCAGGGTGTGCAACTGATTCAGTTCTTCCGGCGAAAGTTTGCCCAACGCGCCGGGCAAAGCGCCTTCCAGAGGCTGCGGCGCTTTTTCGATCAGTTCGACGCCCTCCGGCGTGGGGGTGAGATGCACCACGCGCTGATCGTGGCGCGAACGGTTTTTTTCGATCAATTTGAGGTCTACCAGCCGATCGATCAGGTTGCTGGCGGTGGATTGATGCACCACCATGGCGCGCGCCAGATCGGAAACCCGCAATCCCGGCTGACGCGCCACGACCGCCAGCGCCCAGAGCTGTGCGCCGCTCACCTGGCAAATGGTTTCAACCTGTTGAAAATGCTGCTTGACGGCACTGAAAACAGCGCGAAACTGTTTCAGCACGCCCATGGCGTCGGGAGCGGCGGACACGGCCATGGCTTCAGTTCAAAAGCGCCGCCAGCGCGCGGCGGTATTGACGCACCAGATCGTCATAACTTTCCGTCGCGCCGATGAGGGTGAATAGTTCCAGCATGCAACGCTGTCCGGCGGCATCGTCAAAATGGCGGTCGCGGCGCACTACTTCCAGCGCGGCTTCCAACGCTTCCGCATAACGTCCCTGCCCAGCCAGGCTCCTCGCCAGATCCAGGCGGGCGGCGTAGTCGTCGGGATTGCGCGCGAGCTTTTCCATGAGCGGCGCGGTATCCACCGCTGTCCGCGTCAAGGCCAGACGCGCGCGGAACGCTTCCGCGCGTCCGGCTTCCCGCGTGAATTCACGCTCCAAGAGGTTTTCCGCTTCTTCCGCGCGCCCCAATTCCATCAGCGCCGCCACCGCGTCCAGCAGGGCGGCCTCATCTTGCGGATGATCGGCGAGGAAGGATTGCAACAGCGCATAAGCGCCTTGCCAATCGCCCACCTCCGCCAGCTTTGCCGCTTCAGCCCGCGTGTCGACGGGCGGCGGCGGCACGAAACGGTCGATGAAGGCACGCGCCTCCGCTTCCGAGCGCGCGCCGGTAAAGCCATCCCTGGGTTGACCTTCCACCAGCATCACGACGGTCGGGATGCTGCGGACGCCAAAATAGGCGGAAAGCTCCGGGTTTTCATCCGCATTGACCTTGGCGAGCAAAAAGCGCCCTTGGTATTCCTCCGCCAGTTTTTCCAGGATGGGCTTCAATACCTTGCACGGCGCGCACCAATCCGCCCAGAAATCAACCAGCACCGGCGTCTTTAGCGAAGCCTGCAACACCTGCGCCTCGAAATCCCGCATGGAGACGTCAAAATGAAAATCCGTCATGGAAAGTGTATGCAAAAACAAGAAAGGGCGCATTCTACATCAGGGATCCGGGATCGGGCAGCGGATTCGGATCAGTCCCAGGGCAACCGCATGAATGTCGTCATCGTAAAACCAATTCCGGTCTGAAACCCCGCCCGTAAGAAAGGCGCGAAGGTCGGGACCCCATTCTTACGGGCGGGGTTTCGACCGTAGCCATTCTCGAGGGGAGAGAAACTCCTTCCCAATGACGTTAGAACCTGTTCAAAGTCTCCGAAGTCATGATAGACTCATTG
>JAIRLE010000159.1 GCA_031259605.1 Zoogloeaceae bacterium | reverse complement strand
GAGCGCCTGCTCAACACCAGCTTGCAATTCATCCATTTGGCCTTCCTGGGCATTTTGCTTAAAAGACTTTGAACAGGTTCTAAGAAAGGCGCGAAGGTTGATCCCCCGGCCGCGGCCGGGGTTTCGACCGCAGCCATTCTCGAGGGGAGAGAACCCCCTTGCCAATGGAGTTGGACCGACAGCCCTGAAGGGCTGTCGCTAATTTTTGCTGCGCCTGCACCCGGCGTCTATTCATTCCGGATTTTCGGGTCGCTGAAGAATTCCCGCGCAAGTTTGAACACCACCGGACTCAAGAACAGCAGCGCCACGAGATTGGGAATTGCCATCAAGCCGTTGAACAGATCGGACAACGTCCAGACCAGCGTCAACTCGGCCAACGCGCCGACAGGCACCACCAGCGTGAAAATGATGCGAAACGGCAGCGCCGCCTTGTGTCCGAACAGATAGATGACACAGCGTTCGCCATAGACGCACCAACCAAGGATGGTCGAGAAGGCGAACAGCGCCAGGGCGCTTGTCACCAGCCAGGAACCCAGGCTGCCGAAAGGCAAGACGCTGTTGAAAGCGGCGGCGGTCAAGGTGGCGGCGCTGTTGATGTCAACGCCTGTCCATTGGCCGGAAACCAGAATCACCAGCGCCGTTATCGAGCAGACGATGATGGTGTCCAGAAAAGGATCCAGCATCCCCAGCAACCCCTGTTTCACCGGATTTTTGACAATGGCGGTCGCGTGGGCAATGGGCGCGCTGCCCAGCCCCGCTTCGTTGGAAAAAAGCCCGCGCGCCACACCGAATTGTATCGCCATTGCCAGCGTCGAACCGGCAAAACCGCCCACGGCGGCATGTCCGGTGAAGGCGCTTTCAAAGATCAGCGCCAGGGCGGTCGGTACCTTGTCAATATGGATGCCCAGAATAACCAGTCCGCCGAGCACATAAAAGATCGCCATGAAGGGAACCAGCGTCCCCGCCACCTGACCGATGCGCCTGACGCCGCCGACCAGCACGACGCCCGCCAGAACCAGCAAGATGGCCGCCACGACTTCCGGCAACAGGGTCATCCCCAGTTGCGTCCTGGCAAGACTCACGACGCTTTCGGTCACGGCATTGGCCTGGGTCATGTTGCCGATGCCGAAGGAAGCCACCATGCCGAAAACGGCGAACAGGGTCGCCATCCATTTCCATTTCGGCCCCAATCCATTCTTGATGTAATACATGGGGCCGCCCACGAATTTGCCGTCCGGCGTTACTTCCCGGTATTTGACGGCCAGCGTGGCCTCGCAGAACTTGGTCGCCATGCCGAAGAGCGCCGTCATCCACATCCAGAACACGGCGCCGGGACCGCCCAGGAGAATGGCGGTCGCCACGCCAACGATGTTGCCCGTACCGACAGTAGCCGCCAGTGAGGTCATCAGGGCGCGGAAAGGCGAAATCTCGCCCTCGTGTTCCGGATGGGACTTGCGTCCGCGCCACATGACGACAAAAGCATGCGGCATGCGGCGCAAAGGCATGAAACGCAAACCCGTCATCAAAATGACGCCTGCGCCCACAAGGAGCGGAATCAGGAGATAAGGCCCCCAGACATGGTCGCGAAGTTGTCCGAGAAATTCGACAAGGAAATCCATGAGGCAACCTACCTTTCATCGTTACAGAGGACAGAGGACAGAAGACAGAGCGCTCGCTTTGTGTCCATATTCAGGTATCGCGTGTTTGGCATGACGCGCTCCGTCTTCTGTCCTCGGCCTTCTGTCATTTCAGCTTGCCGCGCATGACGCGCACCTTGGCGGGGTCCTTGACGGTGGTTTTGCCGCCTTGGCCGCTCAGGTTGCCACAGGCGCAGGCAATCCGGATGTGAGAGACGGAACTGACGATGTCCTTGCATTCCAGGCATTCGTAGTACAAATCTCCGTCGGCCGGCAGATTATCGGGAGACGGCGCTGGTTCCACGGGATAGAAGTTGTAGATTTTTCGCATATCGATGGCCATGACGGACTCCTCGTTCATCCGGGTAAAAGGGAATATGCCAAATGCCAAATGGACGTTTCGAAAAAAGCAAGGCATCAGGAAGGCGCGCCCTCGCCAACGCTTGCCGCCAGACGAAAATGACGGTTGGCGGCATCGGTTTCTTCCAGTGTGTCCAGAAGGCAGGCCAGGGTGAAATGGGCTTCGTGGCTAGCGGCGACGGAAAGCGAGGCTTCCAGATAATTCCTCGCCTTGCCCCAGAGTTGCTGGCGAATGCACAGCCGACCCAAAGCCAGCAGCAGATGGGCATCCTGCGGATGCGCGGCAAGCCAGGCTTCCGCGTGGGCGATGCGGGCGGTCAGCGCCCTGCCGGGCGTTGCCGTCAATTGTCCATAGAGTTCGGTCAGATCCGGCAAGGCGTCGTCGGCATCGCGCAGTTCGGCAATGGCGTCCTCCACGATTTCGGCGGCGGCCTCGTCTTCGCCCGCGTGGTGCAATTTCCGTGCGGCGGATTCCGCCAGACGCGGTGTTCGTTCTTTTTTAGGCAGGGCATGGAAATAGGCCAGCAGCTCGCCCGTGTTGGATTGCCGTTGCGCAAGCGCCTGTTGATGCGTTTTGCGGCGGATTTCCCTGGCCGCTTCCGCCGACATGCCGCCGCGTTTTTCCAGTTGGCGCAGCAGGCGCAACACGCCTTCCACGTCGCCAGTTCCCTGGCGGGCGCGCATTTCCAGACGCAGGGCGGCAATATGACGGCCCTGGCGGCGCTGTGCTTCCTGCAAGTGCGCGAGCGCGGCCTGTTCATCGCCCATTTCCAGCGCGGTTTCCGCGCCTATCATGTGCGCGGCGGCAGCGGTTTCCACATCGGCGGCCTTGGCGCGTTCCAGCCAGAGGGCGGCGTCTTCCGTCTTGCGCATCCGCTGCGCGGCGCGAGCGGCGATCAGGGCGGCAGTGGCGGCGAATTGTCCGATCCGCCAGGCGTTTTCGGCGGCGCGCAGGGCGTGGCCATAGCGTCCGGCAAAGAGCAGGCGGATGGCGTTTTCCATGGCGGCCTGTCCTTCCGCCTGCACATGTTTTTGCCGATAGGTGTGCGCTTGCGCGGGCAAGGCCAGCGCGAAATCCATCGCGCGCGCCAGGCCATGAGTCAACGCAAACGCCAAAAGCAGCAGGACGATCAGGAAAGTCAGGGAAATTTCCACGCGCCAAGGCGGCAGCGCCAGCAGGACGACGCCATCGTTATGCGCCAGTAGGGAAGCGGCTACCGCAAGGACGACGAGAACGACGAACCAGATGAGACTACGCATGATTTCAGGGCTTTTCCCGGTTGGCCTTGGCGTTTTGCACGGAGGCAAGGCTTTCGTGCAGGGTCGGCAGCGTAACGGCGATTTCGGCGGCAAGCAACTGGCGCAGATGGGCAAGGGCGGACTGTACCGTCTTGGCGTCGGTATTGAAATAGCGTTTCAGCCATGCTTCCGCAGCGGCGAGTTCGTTACGGAACGTCAATTGATCGCGCGAAAGCAGCGCCAGCCGGGCGTTCAACAGGCGCAGCTTGATATTCTCGCGCAGGATGCGGCTCTGATCGGGCGAGAGCAATTCCGGCGACTGCCGATCCAGCCGCTGGATGCGCACAAGCCCGCGGATTTCCTTCCAGGTCTCCCGCGCGAAGGCGCGCCACCAGACGGTATGTCCATCCACTTCTTCCGTTGCGGGCGGCGGCGCGGGAACGCTATCCAGCGCCAGGGGCAGGTTATCCATCCCCGTAATGACATTTTCCAGCCGCAGGCTCATGCCCGTCACATCCACGAAGGCAGTGCCGTGCAAGCGCTCCAGATCGCGCGCGAAGGCGCGGCGCAGCGCCAGAAAACGCGGTTCCAGACGGACAAGACGCTGATCGGCGGCCTGCAAGGCGAAAATGGCGGCGGGGATATTGCCGGAAAGTTGCAGGTGCTGCACGGCGATATTGACGCTCTGCTCCACTTCCGCCAGCACCGCGTCGTCGCGGCTGACGGCGGCTTCCTGGTAAAGGCTTTGCAGGGCGTTGGCCTGATCCTGGAATTCGCTCAGCCGGGCTTCCAGCGCGCCATACTTGCGCTGCAACTCAGCGGCATCCAGCATGGCCTTGTCCGCCAGTACGCGGCTTTCTCGCATCAGCCGTTCGCCATCGGCAAGGCGTTGCGCCAATTCCTGGCGCGCGCCCAGAAGCGTCGCGCGCGTTTCCAGCCATTGCCAGGCCGAAAGCGCCAGCATGGCAAGTACAATCCAGAACCACGGGTTGTGCCAGAAATAGCGGCGCGCGGACGGTAGCAACATGGGAAGTTGGGTTTTCATATTCATGACGGCTGCCAATTATAAGCGTTTAGCCCGGCCAATAAACCAGCGTCGCCCGTTTCGGTCATGATGACCCGCAAAAAACCGGCGGCGCGCGCCGCTTCGACAATGCGCGCATGCGGCGCGAACACGGGCAGTTGCCGCAATGCCGCCGTCTGCGCAGGTAAGCAGCGTTCCATGAGCGCGCGCAGGGCTTCGCTGCTGGAAAGCGTCAGCGCGGCAAATTCGCCCGCAATCAGACGGACGTGGAATTCCGTCCATCCCTTGTTCGACCGCTTGCGTTGATAGACGGGAACAAAATCCACCTGCGCGCCCCGTGCCGTCAGGGTTTGCGCCAGCAATTCGCGTCCGCCGTCTCCTCGGAAGATGACGGCCTTGTTGTCGCGCACAGAGGATTCGGAGAGTTCCGGCAGACAAAGCAAGGCTTCGGAATCCGCTTGCGGACGCGGATAGAGGCAATCTTCCACGCCTGCCGTCCGCAATTCCCGCGCCGTGCCTTCTCCCACCGCCACCGCCCGCGTCGTCTTCGGCCATGCGCCCGCGGAAAGGAGTCGCGGCAAGGCGTAACGCACGGCGTTGGGACTGACAAACACGGCAAAGCGATAGTCGGCAAGACGGGCGGCGGCATCGCGCAAGGGCGTATCGTCCGGCCAGGGCGAAATTTCCAGCAGGGGAAAAAGAAAAGCCGCGCCGCCCTGGGCGCGAATGCCCGCCGCCAACGCCTCGGCCTGCGCCAGCGGACGCGTGACCACAATCAGGCGGCCTTCCAGGGGAAGCGCGGGCATGGCGAAAACGGCCTTATGTTCCGGCCATGGAGGCCAGAATGGCGTCTGCGCCCTGGCGGCGCAGATCTTCCGCCAGGGCGGCACCCATCGCCTCGTCGTCTTCCGGTCTGCCGCGCGTTTCGCCTTCCAGCATTTCCTGTCCATCCGGGCTGGCGATAAAGCCGCGCAACCAGAGTTTGCCTTCCCGCAACAGCGCGTAGCCGCCCAGCGGAATCTGACAGGAACCGCCCAGGGCGCGGGAAAAGGCGCGTTCGGCACGCACACAATGGGCAGTGGCTTCGTCATGCAGGGGCGCAACCCAAGCCGCCGCGTCCGCGCGTCCGGCGTGAATTTCCAGCCCCAGCGCGCCCTGGCCTGGCGCGGGCAGGGATTCCTCTGGCGGCAAGAGGGCGCGGATGCGCGCCGTCAGCCCCAGACGAATCAACCCTGCCGCCGCGAGAATGATGGCGTCGTACTGGCCTCCATCCAGCTTTTTCAGGCGGGTATCGAGGTTGCCGCGCAGGCTTTTGATGACCAGGTGCGGATAACGCCGCCGCAGCACCGCTTCCCGGCGCAGGCTGGAAGTCCCCACGATCGCACCGGCCGGCAACTCGGCAAGCGCGGCGTAGCGGCGGCAAACGAAGGCGTCGAGCGGATTTTCCCGCAGGCAGATGGCGGCAAGCAAAAACCCTTGCGGCATTTCCATCGGCATATCCTTCAACGAATGCACGGCCAAATCCGCCTTGCCCGCCTGCATGGCGGCCTCCAGTTCCTTGATGAACAAGCCTTTGCCGCCAATCTGCGCCAGTGGCCGATCCAGAATCTGATCGCCTTGCGTCGTCATCCCCAGCACACTCACTCGCGCCCCGTCATGCAGCGTCGCCAGTTGCGCCCGGACATGTTCCGCCTGCCACAAGGCCAAACGGGATTCGCGCGAAGCAATGACGATATTCAGAGGAGAGGACATGGGAAAAACCTTGCGGAACAGAAAACGGATGAACGATAGCACGGGCAGAGGACAGAGCACAGGGCGACTGCGGATGCGGTCTTTGTGATCGGTAGTCTGTGATCCGCGGGAACAAGCCGTGCGACAACTGAATACAGACCACAAAACGCGCGCCCTGTCATTTGTCCTCTGTCTTCTGCCGACTGTAGGCAACGATGGCGTCGGGAATCCTGGCGAGCGGCATCACCTTGTCGGCGGCACCCAGCTTGATGGCTTCCTTGGGCATGCCGAAGACCACGCAACTGGCTTCGTCCTGGGCGATGGTGCGCGCGCCCGCGTCGTGCATTTCCTTCAATCCCGTCGCGCCGTCGTCGCCCATGCCGGTCATGATGATGCCCAGCGCGTTGGCACCCACGTAGCAGGCGACGGAACGGAACAGCACATCCACCGAGGGAATGTGGCGGCTGACGTGCGGGCCGTCGCGCACTTCCACGCAGAACTGCGAACCGGCGCGCTTGACCAGCATGTGCTTGCCGCCGGGCGCGATCAGCGCCAGGCCGGGACGCACCCGGTCGCCATCCTGCGCTTCGCGCACCTTGATTTTGCACTGACTGCTCAGGCGTTGCGTGAACATGCCAGTGAAGTTTTCCGGCATGTGCTGGACGACGACGATGCCCAGCACGTCGGCAGGTAGGCGGGTAAACACCTTTTCCAGCGCCTGGGTGCCGCCGGTGGAAGTGCCGATGGCGATGATGCGTTCGCTGGTGGGCGTGAGCAGGGCGCCCCTGGAAAGCGGCAGCATGACGTCCGCGGTGTATTTGGGGCGATCGGCGGGAATGGCTGCCGGCAGGGTGGCGGCGCGCGCGATGGCGCTTTCCTTGTTGATCGCCGCGCGCGGCAGAAGTTTGAGCGCGGGCGCGGCCTGTGCGGCGGCGTGCACGGCGCGGCAGAATTCCTGCGCGGTTTCTTCAAGGAACTGGCGCACGCCAACCTGCGGTTTGCCGATGACGGACAATGCGCCGATGGACAGGGCTTCCTGCGTGACGGACGAGCCTTTTTCCGCCATATGCGAGCAGATGATGGTCGGCGTCGGATGTTCACTCATCAGTTGGCGCAGAAAGGAAAGGCCATCCATGCGCGGCATCTCGATGTCGAGAATCAGCACGTCAGGCCATTCGGCCTTCATTTTTTCCTGCGCGAAAATGGGATCGGGCGCAGTTGCAATCACTTTTATGTCAGAATCGCGTTCGAGCATCTGGGAGATGACCTGGCGCACCAGCGTCGAGTCATCTACGATCATGACTTTTATTTTTTCGGTCATTATTCTGCCTGTTCGATTCTGCCTGTTCGGATGCATGCTGGCGCGCCGGCCGATGATGAAGGAAGAAAACGGATGCGAACGCCTGCTTGCCGCAATGCGCAAGTTTGTCCCGAAACCCGGATGCCGACAAGTCCCGATGCCAACAAAACGAATGGAAAACCGCGATGAACCCGGAAGAAAACCCGAATGCCATACGATATGCGCTGAAAATGGCGGCGCACACCCACATTGGCAGGGTGCGCGCCACCAATGAAGACGCGGTATGGAGCGACGTGGATTGCGCCGCCGCCATCCTGGCCGACGGCATGGGTGGACACAAGGCGGGAGACGTGGCGGCGCAGATGCTGGTAAAGCGGCTTGCCGAATGCCTGCCCATTCCGGAAGCGCAGAGCCATTCGCGGATCGAGCTTGCCGAGGCGCTCCTGGCGCGCGTCGAGCAGATCAATGAGGAAATCTACCGGCTTGCCTGCCAGGAGGCGCGTTATGCGGGCATGTGCTCGACGCTGGTCATGGGGATGTTCTGCCGGGATTTCCTGCTCACGGCGCATGTGGGCGATTCGCGTTGCTACCGTCTGCGGCAGGGCGAACTGACGAGTCTGACGCGCGATCATTCGCTGTTGCAGATGCAGATTGACGCGGGGCTGATCCGTCCGGAAGACGTGCAATTTTCCAGCATCCGGAACCTGATTACGCGGGCGGTGGGCATTGAAAGCACGGTTGAGACGGAATGTAACGCATACGACGTGGAACCTGGCGATATGTACCTGTTCAGTTCCGATGGCCTGCACGATTTGTTGCCGGAGCCGGAAATCGCCCTTATCCTCACGGCGCACGCGGATGACCCGGATGCCGCCTGTGTCCGCCTGATCGACCATGCCAACGCGCGCGGCGGACATGACAACATTTCCGTCATTGTGGCAAAACTATGCCCCATGCAAGCGTAAAACTTTTTATAATTCCCGTGTAACGCAGTTTCCCTTGCAAAAGATTCCGTGACAAAGGCGTGGAAAAATGGCAAAACTGATACTTTCCATGGATGGCCTGGTTTTGAAGGAGATTGTGCTCGACAAGAAGCGCATCACCATTGGCAGGCGCCCTTCCAACGATGTCCAGATCAACAATCTTGCCATTTCTGGCGAACATGCCGCGATTACGACCATTCTGGACGATTCTTTCCTGGAAGACCTGGACAGCACCAACGGTACGCTGGTGAATGGCAAGGCCATCAAGAAACGCGTCCTGCACCATAACGACGTCGTTACCATGGGGAAATATGCGCTCAAGTTCCTGAAGGATCCGGAAGAAGAAAAACTGGCGCAGGAAGGCCGCATCGACGTGACGGCGTCCGCGCCAGCCGCAAAACCGCCGGGCGCGGACACGGCTTCGGATGTTACCCAGAAATCGCTGGGCGCGGATACTTCATCGGATGTCGCTACCGCCGTAATTCCCGCTGCCACGGCCAGCAATATCGGCACGGCCACGGCGTTCGGCGCCACCAACGTGGGTAGCGGCCCGTTTCCCACGCTCGACCGCAACATCGATGTCGACGAACCGCCGAACAAGCGTAAACCCGATCCCGGAAAATTTGCCGTCAAGTCCGAACCCGCGTCGGAAAACGCGGTGGGGGACAAGGATCTCATGCTGCATGAACTGGGCGCGCATGCCGTGCTGAAAATCCTGAATGGCAGCAACAAGGGCAAGGAATTGTCGCTCATCAAGACGCAGAATACGCTGGGACGCACGGGCATTCAGGTCGTCAGCATCGCCTGTTTGCCCCAGGGGTATGTCCTGAGGCACGTCGAAGGCGAGCATCCACCCACGGTCAACGGCATTCCCATCAAGCAGGAACAACTGCTGAACGACGGCGACGTGCTGGAAGTCATCGGCGTCCGCATGGCGTTCCGCCTGGAATTCTAAAAACCTGTTCATGATTCCTGCAGGAGCGCCCCCGTAACCGCCCTTGGGAAATATTGCGGTAGGGGCAACCCTTGTGGTTGCCCTCCTCGCGGCAAGGACGGGCGGCCACAATGACCGCCCCTACCGTCATCTGCGAATGAGGGGGAGAAGGAAAATCAAACATTCCACACAGCAATCCGAGATTATGAACAGGCTCCAAGAGCCTGTTCAAAGTCTTTTGGAGGCTGTTCAAAAACAAGAGTTTTATTTCCCTCTCCCTGCCGTGCATAGGGCGAAGCCCCATTCGCTTTCCCTCGCCCGGTTGGCGGGAGAGGATGGCCGAAGGCCGGGAGAGGGTTGCTGGGCGGTTCGGTGGTTGAGTACGAATGGCGGAACGACCCTCTCGCCCCTCCGGGCACGCTCGCCCGCCAAGCGGTAGAGAGAAGCAAGCAGTAGCGCGGGTTTTACCCTTGAATTTTCAAAACAGTTCTAAACGTTTGGGACGTTTGTAGTTCCCACTTTCACTTGGCGCATCACCGATAAAAAATTCTACGTGATTCACGTGGGAATGGGCGCGTCCACAACATGGACATCAGGAATCCACATGTTGTGTGTAGGCTGTCCTTTGCGCCTGGATGGGCGCGATGTCGTGGGCGTGGGCGTCTTGCAGCACCGCCAGCGCGGCGTGGCGCCCGGGGTCATTGGGGACGGGGGCGGCGGCGATGACCTTGCCGACGGCTTGGCGCGGCTCGCTGTCGGCGTACAGGTCTTCGCCGGGCAGCATAGGGCGGGAGGCGAAGAGGCGATACAGATGACGCTTGACTTCACCCAGATACTGGGCGCGGGCAATGATTTCCTGGCCGGGATAGCAGCCTTTCTGGAAGCTGACGCCGGTTTTTTCAAAATCCAGCATCTGCGGCACGAAGGCTTCCGCCGTCGCGTTGTCGATCCAGGGCAGCGCGGCGCAAATGTCCCGCCATTGCCAGTACGAGGCGTCGACTGTGGGCAATTGCGCAGCGAAGCGCTCGGCGTATTCCTTCAGCAGCGATTGCGGTGCGGCGAGCAGGCAGCGGCCATCCGGCAGGCGGATGAGCGTCGTCTCGTCTTGCGCGCTCACGCCCAGCATGGCGTCCTCCGGCGGCGGCGCGAATCCGGCGGTCTTCAACAGGGAAGGCAGTTTCGTTCCGCATAATCCCAGGTATCCCAGATCGCTACGCGTCGTGAGGCTGACTTTTGCGCGCAGCACATATTTTTGCAGACGCTGCAAAATTCCCTGCAGGCGATCCGCGCGCATGAACAGGCAGAACGTCTCGCCCCCGGCGGCGGGGCGAGCGTGGAGGATGAAGTTGACCAACATGCGTCCCTGTGCGTTGCACCAGGCGGAAAACTGCGCGTTCGTCGCGCCCAGTGCCTTGACGTCACTCGTGAGTTGCGTGTGCAGAAAGGCGCGCGCCCCGCTTCCCGCGACTTCGAGCAGGGCGAATTGCGGCAACAGGACGAGGCCGTCTGCCGCCGCCCATGACGGAGGAAAAAAAGCGGCGGCATTGCTTGCGGGCACGATGCGTTCCGGCCTTGAGAAGCTGTTCATGATTCCCGTAGGGGCGTCCCCGTGACCGCGCCCGGGAAATGTTGCGACAGGGGCAGCCCTTGTGGTTGCCCTCTCCGCAGCAAGGGCGGGCGACCACAAGTTCCGCCCCCGCCGTCATCTGCGAATGAGGGGGAAGAAGGAAAATCGAACATTTCACACAGCAATCCGAGATCAGCAAAAATTAACGACAGCCCTTCAGGGCTGTCGGTTTAACTCCATTGGGAAGGGTTTCTTTTACCTCCCCAATGGCTACGGTCGAAACCCCGGCCGCGGCCGGGGTCTCGACCTTCGCGCCTTTCTTACGGGCGGGGTTTCAAACCGGAGTTGGTTTTACGATGAACAGGCGCTTGGCGCGCTTCGCCCTGTCTTCCGGTCGTCACGCCGTTGCCGCGCATTTCCGCGACGAAATTGCCCAGGTCGTCATGGATTTCGACGCGAAACACGCTGATGGTTTTCCCGCGCGCAAGGCAGGTGGAGCGGGCGATCAGGCGCTTTCCCCGTGGTTGGGCCAGATAGGAGATGCTGCACGACTGTCCCACGGTAATGCCCGTATTTGTGCCTAGAAACAGCGGCAGATTGGAATGCACGGCGAAGGCGAGATCGGCGAGCGTGAAAATCGCCCCGCCCTGTATGCCGCCGCCTGCGTTCAGGTGTTGTTGCGTGAGCGCCATGCCGCATTGCACGGCGTCTTCCGTCACCGCGTCGATGATCACGCCCGCCTGTTGGCAGGCGAAGCGGTCTGCCGCGAAAAACCGCCGGATTTTTTCCAGGTCGATGTCCATGGCGTCAGTCCGCCGCCTTTGCCGCCGCCTGCCCCATGTCAAAGGCTTGCGCGTTCAATTCCGCCAGCGCCGGTTTTTTGGCGTGAAAGCGGGCGACGATGTTTTCCTTCAGGATTTTTGCGTGGAAGGGCAGGTTGTCGGCAATCGCGCCGAGCATGATGGTATTCACCAAGCGCAGGTCGCCCAGTTCATGGGCGATGGCGCCCGCGTCGAAATCGTGGATGGCGATGCCATGGGCGCGGATGGCGGCTGCCGGATCCTCGGGATAATCGAAGATGCCAAGCGAGACGATGGGCGGAACCAGCCGCAACCGATTGACCATCGCCACGCCGTACGAACGCAGGTAATGGCTCCAGCGCATGGCTTCGGCGGCTTCGAAGCCGAGCAGGATGTCCACCTCGCCGGGCGCGATTTCCGGCGACAGGACGCGCGCGCCAAACCGCACATGCGAGGAAACCACGCCGCCACGCTGGCTCATTCCGGCCACTTCGGTCTTCTTGACGTCATAGCCCTCTTGCATGGCTGTTGCGGAAAGTATTTCCGAAGCCGTCATGACGCCCTGTCCGCCAATGCCAACGACAAGAATGTTGGTAGTCTGGTTCATCGTAAAACTAACTCCGGTTTGAAACCCCGCCCGTAAGAAAGGCGCGAAGGCCGGTGTCCCGACCGTAGCCATTGGGGAGGGGAGAGAACCCCCTTCCCAATGGAGTTGGACCGGCAGCCCTGAAGGGCTGCCGCTAATTTCTTGCTGGTTTTCCGTGGTAAAAGTTGTTGGGCAATGCCTTGTCTCATGCCGGATATGACCGTGACAGACCAAAGCAGGCGAGCATTTTGCACGGTGTTTCAAAAGGTCGTCCGCTGTCTTCTATTTTCCGTTTTGATCCCGGCATGCCGGAGCCTCGCAGCCTGGTCCCTGGCAACGGAGCGTATTGAAATCAAGAATTTTCGAGTGTCCGGGATTGCCGCCTGGTTTTGGCGTACCTTTGGGAATGAGGAATGTGGCCGAGTTTCCACCATATAGTCCAGCGGGATAGGTAAACGATTTCAAGACGACATAGGCGTTGTGAAAGGAAGGGGCGCGTGGCTTGGGAATGCCCGTGCCGGCCACGGGCGGTATGTCGCATTGCGCTGAATTCTGGATGACCGCATCCGCCCAGGTCTCGGCGTCCGCGGATGTGGCCTTGCGCAACAAGCCTTTGCGAACCGCGTCCTCCAGTCCTGCCGGGCCGGCGATCGGCGCGCTTTTGTCGTGGAAGGATTCCGGCGTCGTTTGGGAGGAAGTCACCAGACGGGTTTCTGCCTGCAAGGGGTCACCGACTACCACCCGGCCTTTTTCGGCAGGGAAAACCATGTCGACGGGTTGTCCGAACATGCGCCTGGCGATTGGGTTCAGGCGGGAAAGGTTATCGATCGTTACATAGAAATACCCGCATGCCCCCTTGTTGTCATAGGAACTGTTCAGTTGCGGGACGCTCTTTTCCAGGCCGGCGACAGCCTGGCGATGGTATCCGCTGACGAAAACCGCCAGAATCTTCGTCTCTGCCGACCATCCGATATTCCAGATGGTCGGTTCATACGCGCCCAGCATCAGTACCACCGGTTTTCCGGGGTGATTGACCGCGACATCGATCTGTGTGCCTTCGTGACCGCTCTGATCGATCTGGAAAGAAATCTTTTTCCCCGAATATGCGCCTGCGGCAAAAACCGTGAAATCGGCGGGCAGCTTCAATTCTCCGGGGAAGGCGCACACGGGCGCATGCGTGGCGCTGGTTGGCTTTGCCGGATCGGGTTGAAACACGAACGGTTCGAGGTCATCAGCAAGACACGCGCCGGCAAGAAGGCTGGAGGCGGCCAGCACGAGCGCGAAAAAGCCTGGCGTCCCTTGCTGGACGCGAACATTTTTCGCGCGGCGGCGAGACATTGTTTCTTCGCGGCGCACGGCAACCGATTGCGTCGGTGTCATGACATTCAACTTCCCATGAATGAATCGTCTTGCCATTATACCATCCAGGCGTTTCGCGGTGTTTTTGTTAGGGCAATCGCACTATTGTTCCCCGATATCGGGTCTGTTCCATGCGAGGGGTTTGCTTTTTCCCATGGAGAAGTCTGATGAACCTGTCGCCAGTTTCCTGACCAGGGGGGCGGCTTCGTGCTGGCGCTCAAGGGCAATCAGGGCACGCTGCACCGGGAGGCGCGCGCCTTGCTGGAGGCGCAGGCCGGGAGCGGTGTGCCGGGATCCGTGACGGTGGAGAAGGGGCATGGCCGGGTGGAGACACGCCGGGTGTGGGGCACGGATCGCATCGAATGGATGGAACCGGAATCCGTCTTCCCCGGTCTGAAAACGCTGGTGTTGGCGGAATCGGCACGGGAAATGGCAAGCGGCAAGAAAAGCGTGGAGCGTCGCTGCTTTCTTGCGGGCGGGGTTTCAAACCGGAGTTGGTTTTACGATGAATGCCCGTTTTTCCCTCTCCCGCTTCGCGGGGGGATAGGGTGGCGCTTTAGCGCCGGGAGAGGGGTTCGACCCTGGGCGTTGTTCCATTCTTGCGGCTACGCCAGAGGCGCAACCCCCTCTCTCGCCCCTTCGGGGCGGCACTACTCTCCTGCCAAGCGGGAGAGTGTAAGCAATGCGCGGCGCGAAGCGCCGCAAACCTACTGTCCTCTGTCCTCTGTTCTCCGCATCTGCGGGAAGAGGATCACGTCACGGATGGCGGGGCTGTCGGTCAGGAGCATCACCAGGCGATCGATGCCGATGCCGCAGCCGCCGGTGGGGGGCAAGCCGTATTCCAGGGCGCGGATGTAATCGACGTCGTAGTACATGGCTTCCTCGTCGCCCGCTTCCTTGGCTTTGGCCTGCGCCCGAAAGCGGGCGGCTTGGTCTTCCGGGTCGTTCAGTTCGGAAAAACCGTTGGCGATTTCGCGTCCGGCAATGAAGAGTTCAAAACGTTCGGCAATCTCTGGGTTGGCGTCGGAAGCGCGGGCGAGCGGCGAGACCTCCACCGGATAGTCGATGATGAACGTGGGCTGCCAGAGTCGGCTTTCGGCGCAGGCTTCAAAGAGTTGCAGTTGCAACGCGCCGACGCCGCCGGGCAACACGTTTTCGCCCTGGCGCCGGATTTCGGCGGCCAGCCACGCGGCGTCACTCAATTGTTCCGGCGTGAATTCGGGATGGTGCTGGCGGATGGCCTCGGTGATGGTGATTCGCGCGAAAGGACGGGAAAAATCGATCGCCCGCCCCTGGTAGGCAAAGGTTTCCGTCCGCAAGGCCTCGCGCGCGGCATGGCGCAGCAAGCCTTCGGTGAAATCCATGAGGCTCAGGTAATTGGCGTAGGCCTCATAGAATTCCATCATGGTGAATTCCGGGTTGTGTCGGGGAGAAAGCCCTTCGTTCCTGAAGTTGCGATTGACTTCAAAGACCTTTTCGAATCCGCCGACCACCAGCCGCTTCAGATACAGTTCCGGCGCGACGCGCAGAAACATTTCCATGTCCAGCGCGTTGTGATGGGTGACGAAGGGCTTCGCGGTCGCGCCGCCCGGAATCGGGTGCAGCATGGGCGTTTCCACTTCCATGAAACCGTGATGGCGCATATGGTCGCGCAGGCTCTGGATGATGCGGCTGCGGGCGGCGAAGGCGAGGCGGGTTTCCTCGCTCATGATGAGGTCGACGCAACGCTGGCGGTATTTCTGTTCCACGTCGGTCAGACCATGAAACTTGTCCGGCAGGGGACGCAGGGATTTGGAAAGCAGGCGCAATTCACCGGCCTTGAGCGACAATTCGCCGGTTTTCGTTTTCATCAGCGTCCCCGCCGCGCCAACGATGTCGCCAATGTCCCAACGCTTGAATTCGTCATAGACGGCCTCGCCCGCGTTGTCCCGGCTGACGTAGATCTGGATGCGCCCGGACAAATCCATGAGCGTGACAAACGACGCCTTGCCCATGACGCGCTTCAACACGATCCGCCCGGCAATGCGCGCCTCGACCGGCGAGGCTTCCAGTTCTTCCGCAGACTTGCCGTCGTAATTTTCATGCAGCTTGTCGGCGGTATTTGCGCGCCGGAAATCATTGGGGTACGCGCCGCCTTGCCGCCGCCATTGGGCAAGTTTTTGCCGACGCTCGGCAATGATGTGGTTTTCGTCTTCATACGTCATGGTTTTCCGTTCAGAACTGGACATGCTTTATTCCTTCAATATGAAGTGTGAAGCGCCAAATGCGCTTGTTGTGGTCATACGCCCTGTTTCAGACTGGCTTCGATGAAGGCGTCCAGATCGCCGTCGAGCACGGCTTGGGTATTGCCGGTTTCGACGTTGGTGCGCAAATCCTTTATCCGCGACTGATCAAGAACGTAGGAGCGAATCTGGTATCCCCAGCCGATGTCGGATTTTGCGTCTTCCAGCTTTTGCTGCTCGGCCTGTTGCTTGCGTAATTCGTGTTCATAGAGGCGGGCGCGCAGCATCTGCCAGGCTTCATCGCGGTTCCGGTGTTGCGAGCGATCGTTCTGGCATTGCACCACGATGCCGGTAGGCGTGTGCGTGAGACGTACTGCGGAATCGGTCTTGTTGATGTGCTGACCGCCCGCGCCGGAAGCACGGAAAGTATCCACGCGCACATCCGCCGGATTGATCTCGATTTCGATGGAATCATCCACCTCCGGATAGACGAACACCGAGGAAAAACTGGTATGTCGCCGGGCGTTGGAATCGAAGGGCGATTTCCTGACCAGCCGGTGAATGCCGGTTTCCGTGCGCAACGTGCCGTAGGCGTAATCGCCGGAAAACTTTACCGTCGCGCCCTTGATGCCCGCCACGTCCCCCTCGGACTCCTCCATCATATCTACCTGGAAGCCTTTGCGCTCTCCATATTTGAGATACATCCGCAAGAGCATCGAAGCCCAGTCCTGCGCTTCGGTGCCGCCCGCGCCGGCCTGGATTTCCAGAAAGCAGGAATTCGGATCCTGCGGATGGTTGAACATGCGGCGAAACTCCATGCGCCCCACTTTTTTCGCAATGACTTCAGCATCGTTTTCAACGCCGCGCAGCGTGTCGTCATCATTTTCCGCGCGCGCCATGTCGAACAGTTCGCGCGCGTCCCGCAAGCCCTGATCGACGTTCGATAACGCCAACACCACGTCTTCCAGCGCGCGCTTTTCCCGCCCCAGCGCCTGGGCGCGCTTGGCGTCATCCCAGACTTTCGGGTCTTCCAGTTCCAGATTGACGACAGTCAGCCGTTCATGCTTCTGATCGTAGTCAAAGATACCTCCGCAATTCACCCGCCCGTGCCGCGAGGTCGTCGAGATGATTGAGGATGCCATTGAGTCGTTCCGCTTCCATGGTGCAAGTTCCGTGCGGGAAAAAGCAACGATTATACCGTCTCTGGAGAGGCGGCGGCGGTATGGCATCAGAGCGATCGCATGAATGCCCGTTTTTCCCCTCCCGCTTGCGGGAGGGTATTGCATGGAAAATCCTCCTGCTTGCAATGAAATGAAAGCATCACTTCATCGTAAAACCAACTCCGGTTTGAAACCCCGCCCGTAAGAAAGGCGCGAAGGTTGGAACCCCATTCTTACGGCCGGGGTTTCGACCGCAGCCATTCTCGAGGGGAGAGAACCCCCTTCCCAATGGAGTTTGACCGGCAGCCCTGAAGGGCTGCCGCTAATTTCTTGCTGGCGTCCGCTTTTGCGGGACAGGTTCAGAGTGTCCCGCCAGGAACGAGAGAGGGTTTGCGCCCCGCCTTCTGGTTCCGGTTGTCCTCTGTCTTCTGCAATGCCCACATCTGCGCGTAAACGCCATTTTTCGCCAGCAGTTCGCCGTGTTTGCCGCGTTCCACGATGCGGCCTTCTTCCATGATCAGGATTTCGTCGGCGTTCATGATGGTGGAAAGACGATGTGCGATGACGAGGGTGGTGCGTCCTTGGGCGGCGGCTTCCAGTTGCGCCTGGATCGCCTGCTCGGTGCGGGAATCCAGCGCGGAGGTGGCTTCGTCGAAAATCAGCAGGGAAGGATTTTTCAGTAGGGCGCGCGCGATGGCCACCCGCTGTTTTTCGCCGCCGGAAAGTTTCAATCCACGCTCGCCGACGCGGGTCTCGTAGCCTTCGGGCAGGCGCGCGGCAAGAACACCCAGTTGCACGGCATGGGCGGCAGCCAGCACCTCTTCGCGGCTGGCACCGGGATTGCCGTATTGGATGTTGTAGAACAGGGTGTCGTTGAACAGTACCGTATCCTGCGGCACGATGCCGATGGCGGCCCGCAGGCTGGATTGGGTGAAGCCGCGAATATCCCGGCCATCAAAGCGTATGTTGCCCGCCGTCACGTCATAGAAACGGAACAGCAGCCGCGCCAGCGTGGATTTGCCGACGCCGGAGACGCCCGCCACGGCTACCGTATGTCCCGCGGGAATGGTGAATTCCACGCCCCGCAAGATGGGGTTCCTGGGATCGTAGGCAAAATGCACGCCGTCGAAATGGATTTCCTGCGGCGTGTGTTCCAGCGGCATCGCGCCGGGTTCGTCCGCGATTTCCTTGCCCGTGTACAGCAAGGCGAACATGCGTTCGATGTCGGTCAAGGCCTGGCGGATTTCCCGATACACCACGCCCAGGAAATTGAGCGGCATGTAGAGTTGCATCAGGAAGGCATTGACCAATACCAGATCGCCCACGCTCATGACGCCTTCGGTGACGCCTTTTGCGGCCTGCCACATGATCAGGGTGACGCCGATGACGATAATCGCCTGTTGTCCCAGATTGAGAAAAGAGAGCGAAACCTGGCTTTTGGTGGCGGCCTCGGCCCATTGTTGCAGATGCTGATCGTAGCGGCGGGTTTCGTAGTCTTCGTTGTTGAAATACTTGACTGTCTCGTAATTCATCAGGCTGTCGATGGCGTGCGCGTTGGCGGCGGAATCCGTTTCATTCACCCGTCGGCGAATCAGGATGCGCCAGTTGCTGATCGTGAGGGTAAAGAGGATATACACGGCGAGCGAGGCAAGGGTAATCAGCGCGAAAACCGGGTCGTAGCGGACGATCAGGATCGCCAGCACCAGCGCGATTTCCACCAGCGTCGGCAGGATGGAATACAGGGTGTAGTTGATCAGTGTGCCGATGGAATGGGTGCCGCGCTCGATGTCGCGGGAAATGCCGCCGGTCTGGCGCTCCAGATGAAAGCGCAGCGACAGGGAGTGCAGGTGGCGAAAAACCTCCAGCGCCAGGCGGCGGATGGATTCCTGGGTGACGCGGGCAAAGAGGATTTCCCGCAATTCGGTAAACAAGGCCGCCGCAAAGCGCAGCAACCCATAGAGCAGCAACAGGCCGAGCGGCAACAGCAATATCTGTCTTGCCGGCGCCAGATCGTCGATGATGACCTTGAACACCAGCGGCACACCCACCGTCGCCAGCTTCGCGCCCACCAGACACGCGAGCGCGGCGATGACCCGTCCGCGCCAGGCCCAGAGATAGGGAAAGAATTTGACCAGCGTCGGCCAGAACGGCTGTTCTGAGCGGGATTCGGCGGGAGCCGGAGAGGGACGCGGCACCATCGCAAAATCAATCCGTTGAATTCACCGCCTGCGCGGCAAGACCTGCCGTTTCGATGGTACAGGCCACGCCAAGCGTCGCGGCGGCGAAAAATCCCGCTTCCGATGAATGCCGGGTGATTTCCATGCGCGCGAGATCGTCCGATGATGTCATTTTGCGGCAGGAATCGCGAAAATGACGATCCCCCCTCCCTTTCGGCTCAGCGAATCCATTATACCTCACGCAACGCTTCGCGGACTGCATGAAAGTTGGATCGAATCATACGGGATGCGACAACACCGGTGTATCGCCTGATTGATGACAGCGAATTGCTCCTTGTCATTTATGCGGCAAATCCACGGGAAACTGAAACATGAGAACAATGACCAAAGCGATCGTGCATCCTGTTTGCATGGACACGATCACATCCGTAGCTATGCGGGACAACCAAGCCGCTGCAAGGTATTCCAGGCAATATCCCACGCGATCCGCTCTTGTTCCAGGCGGACGTTCTGCCCCCATCGCTGCTGTTTGAGACCCTGATAGACCTCCCGCTCGGCATCGGTCAGCAGTTTCAGTTCCGCTGCCGGATGTTGTTCCTTCTCATCCGTCCACAACGCTTGGTGACGGAGCAAGGTGTCTTCGTCCATGAGCACGGACTGCAAGCCTGGAAGATGCGAGCGGGCGCGGTGCAATATTGCAAATCCATGGGTATCCAGATCGCCCCAGTAGAGGCATTTCGCGCGGGCAAGCCAAGGCAGCCCGGCCAGCGCGTCCACGTTGTAGCCAAGGCGCATGAAGACGGCCGCGCCCGGCATGTCGGGCAGCGCCAATCCGGTTTGCAGGTTTTCGACGATGAACACATGCGAGGCGGGCAAATCGATCTTCGCCAGATCTTCCACCGGCGCGGTGATGTCTCCCAGGCCGCCGAACCGGGCGCGCAAGAGCCGATCGAGCACCCGCATTCGCGCCAGGGACGGTGGCGCTTTCAGGCCGCATCGGTTGTGGAAATCCAGATGGTTGGCTGTATCTTCCTGTATTGCCGCCATCAGATCGGCCAGCAGCCCTTTGCGCCCGTCGAGCCATTTGCTGTCCAGCCCGGATACGGGCAACTGGCGAGGGTAGAGATTGGAATCCGGGTGGTTTGCGAGCCACGCCAGCATCTTTGTCAACCGCCGAAAATCAGTGTCGCTGTAGTTGGCAAGCACATCGAAATATCTCGGCAACTGCCGGGCCAGTGTCGGCCAATGCGTAATCAGCCTCCGGTAACGAGATTGGGCGCGCTCCCAGCGTTTGCCTTCACCGATCCAAAGAGCCACTTTTTCAGGGCCATTCAACGTCAGCTTGTCCGGCAATCGTTGGACGCCCAGCGTCCGCCAATGGCGCTCACGCCAGGACAGCGTGCCGCTTCCTTGCCAGCCCTGCCATGCGCTCATCCAGGCACGAACGTCTTCGATTTGCCGCAGGGCAGCCTGTTCTGTCGGTACGTCCAGCGCAATCTCCATCGGCCATGGATTTTCGTCGGAATCGCCGGCCAGCCACTCGCGGCGTTTGCCTTGAAAGCGGCGGACGAGAAGCTGCCGGACGTCCTCAGGAAACTTCAATGCTGCTCTCCTCCCGCGCGTGTTCCGGCAGTTTCAGCTTCCGACGATCATTGTCGTACTCAATCAGCAGGACGCCCGACTCGCGCCGGTCGCGGATATCGACGAAGCAGGCACCACCGATGAACGGTTCAAGGGTCATGACGGACTTCAAGGGCGTGGCGACGATCATCTGGAAGCCGAAATTGGCGAAGATGTGCATCGCCAGGGTGGTGAATTCGTTATCCGCCTTGTCGAATGCCTCGTCGAGCACCACCGGCGCGTACGTCGGCATGCCGCGGTCGTTGCCTCCCAATTGATAACGCAGGGCCGCGGCGAGACAGGTCATGGCCAGCTTCTGGCGTTGTCCGCCCGACTTGCCGGTGCCGCCGCGGTGGATTTGCACCTCGGTGCCGTCTTCGCCGATCTCGCGTCCGATGAATTCGACGTGCTGCCGGACGTCCAGCACCAATTCGCGCCAGCGCTTTTGCTCGGGGTCTTGGCTGGCCAGCCGGTCGACCAGCCGGCGCAGGGCCAAAAAACGCGACTCCGCGAATTCGCGATCCTCGCTCCAGGCATGGCTGAGCGTCCGCTGGATATCCTGCTTGAATTCCCTGACGTCGGAAAGCTGCCGGTCGCTGGCGTCGATGTGCAGATAGGTGCGTTGATCGGCGTCCTGATTGAACGGTGCCTGGCCGAGACTCTCGTTGACGAGATCCATCCGTTCGAGAATGGCCTTCCGGGCGTCGTTCAGGTGGGTGG
>JAIRLE010000144.1 GCA_031259605.1 Zoogloeaceae bacterium | reverse complement strand
CGACGAAAAGGAATTCAACAGCAAGCAACAGCAAAACATCGCGCAGCAGGAAAACCGCATCTATCAGGAACAGCGCGAGGCCAACCGGGAACTGAAGGAAAAGCGCGACGAAGTGGCGCGGCTCATCCCCGAACTCGAACGCCTGCAAGCCATCGAGGGGATGAGCACGCGCCTGCCGCAACTGCTGCGCGCGCTCGCCGCCAACATCAGCGAGGGCGTGGTGTTGCAGTCGGTGAAGAACAGCGGCGGCAAGGACATCGGACGCATCCAGGTCATCGGCTGGTCCGCCGACTACGGCGACGCGCAAGCCTTCGCCCTGGAAATGCAGCGGGCGGCCTCTTCCGGCGGACTGGGCTACGCCGTGGCGCAGACCAACGTCAGGTCCGAAAGCGGACGCAACGGCCAGCCCGGCTACCAGGTCTCCTTCTGGCTCCTGCCGATTACGGAAGAACTCGCCCCCGCCGAGGAGCCGCCGGATGCCGGGGAAGAAAGGAAAAACGGCAAGGGAGAGGCGACATGAGACTTCCGGAAGCAATGAAAAGAGGCGCGCGGGAATTCAACGGACAGGCGCAACAGCTCTTCGACCGCTGGCGCAGACTTTCCACGCGGCAACGCACGCAGGCGATCTTCGGCCTCTGCGCCTTCATGATCGTCTTCTACGCGCTGATCATCTATCCGTCCGGCCACAAAAAACTCGAAACCCTGCGCTACCGCGAGGAAAAACTCAACATACGCATCAAGAACAGCGGACGCGCGTTCACGCCCGGCAAACAGGAAAAGGACGAACTCGGCACGGAGCAGGCAAGACGCGAAATCGCCAAGGTCGAGGCCACATTGAGCGGCATGAAAACGGAAGAAAAGCGCCTGCTGGAACGCTTCGTGGCGCTGGACGACCTGGAAGGGCTGCAAGTCCTCAAGTCGGCGCTGGCGCGGCTGGCGGAAACCGGCGACATGGAAATCATCGCCATCGAACACATCTACGCGCAGGCCGGACGCGACACCCCGCCGACGCGCGAACTGCTCATGGCCGCCGGACAGGAAAACCCCTACAAGCGCCCGCTGCTGCGCTTCAAGGCGCGCGCCGACTATCGCGGCCTGATGCGCTTTCTCGACGGCCTGGAGGAACTCCCCTACATCGCCGCCCCGGTGTGGAGCGACATCCGCATCGGTTCGGGAAAGAACGCGCCAACGCGCGCCAACGAGGCCGCCGCGCGGCTGGAAGTGGAGATACACCTTGCCATCTGAACACGACAACGCGCAGGACGCGCTCGCGGATTTCCTGCGGCTCATGCGCGCGCTCCCCGTAACGCATGCCTCCGACCTGCACCTGGCCTCCGGCAGGCGGGCGCACTGGCGCGTGGCGGGCGAACTCGTCTCCGCGGACGAACATTCCTGGAGCGACGCCGACATGCAGGCCGTCGCCGACTACCTGCTCGACCCGATGCACAGGAAACTGCTGGAAGAAACCGGCGGCGCAGACCTGGGGCTGGGGCTGGGACTCGAGGACGGCGCGGACAACGGACTGCGCTACCGCATCAACGTCTTCCGCTCGCTGGGCCGCCTGGCGCTGGTGGCGCGGCATCTGCCGGAACGCTTCGCCAGCCTCGAGGAACTCTTCCTGCCGGGACACCTGAAGGAACTCGCCTACCTGCCCTCCGGCCTGGTGCTGATCACCGGCGTCACGGGAAGCGGCAAGAGCACCACGCTCGCCACCCTGATCCACGAAATCAACGCCAACATGGCGCGGCACATCCTCACCATCGAAGACCCGGTGGAATTCGTGCATCGCCCGATAAAAAGCCTCGTCAGCCACCGCGAACTGGGCACGGACACGCCGGATTTCGCGCTCGCCCTGCGCGCCGCCATGCGCGAAGACCCGGACGTGATCCTGGTGGGCGAAATGCGCGACACCGAAACCATGCGCACCGCATTGACCGCCGCCGAAACCGGACACCTCGTCTTTTCCACCCTGCATACCGCCGACGCGGTGAGCGCTTCCGAACGCTTCATCGGCGCCTTCCCCGGCGAGGAACAGGAACTGGCGCGGCACCGCTTCTCGCTTGTGATGAAAGCCGTGGTGGCGCAGCAGCTCTTGCCGCGCGCCGACGGCAAGGGACGCGTCCCCGCCGTGGAAGTGCTGCGCGGCACCCCCGCGGTGATGAACCTCATCGTCTCCGGCCGCTCGGCGCAACTCTA
This sequence comes from Zoogloeaceae bacterium, assembly GCA_031259605.1. Lineage (GTDB taxonomy): Bacteria > Pseudomonadota > Gammaproteobacteria > Burkholderiales > Rhodocyclaceae > Azovibrio. Next base: position 341 of record JAIRLE010000144.1, on the reverse strand, counting down.
TTCGGCCATCGAATCCGGCGCGAACCTGGGGATGCAGACCTACGACCAGTCGCTCGCGCACCTCACCCGGCAAAACCTGATCTCCATCACCCTCGCCCGCCCCCTCGCCCGCAACCCCGACGGCTTCGACTGGCTGGTGAAGAACGCCGGACAAGGACAAAAAGCAAAAGCATGAAACACGATAACGACGTTTGTTCATTTAAGAAGGAAATCCATGAATACTGAACAGGGCAAACCCAGGAAATGGCGCTGGCTGTCGCATCTCCTCATCGCCGCCGCCATTGCCATCGCGGTTCCCTTCATCTACATGAGCTGGCGGGTTTCCACCGCCATCAGTGGCT
>JAIRLE010000074.1 GCA_031259605.1 Zoogloeaceae bacterium | reverse complement strand
ACCGCCAGCGCCAGTTTCACGTTTTCCGCCTTTCGCCGTCCTTTCAAGACTGCCGCCGCCTGGCGCAAATCCTCGATGCGCGAATTGGTGCAGGAACCGATGAACACCTTGTCGATGCGGATGGATTGAACCGGCATGTCGGGCGCAAGCCCCATGTAGGCGAGCGCGCGTTCCATGCCTTCCTTTTTCGCCGGATCGCGCTCTCTTTGCGGGTCGGGCACGGTCGCCGTAATCGGCAACACCATTTCCGGCGAGGTGCCCCAGGTGACCTGCGGCTGGATCTGGGTTGCGTCCAGTTCCACGGTATGGTCGAACACTGCCCCGGCGTCGGAATGCAGGGTACGCCAGTAGGCCACCGCCTTTTCCCAATCCGCGCCGCGCGGCGCGAAGGGGCGGTCTTTCAGGTAATTGATCGTGGTCTCGTCGACCGCCACCAGTCCCAGCCGCGCCCCAGCCTCGATCGCCATGTTGCAAAGCGTCATGCGCCCTTCCATCGACAGGCATCGAACCGCGGAACCGTCGAATTCCAGCGCGTAACCCGTGCCGCCCGCCGTGCCGATCCTGCCGATGACGGCCAGCGCCACATCCTTGGCGGTCACGCCCTTGTCCAACCGCCCTTCCGCCCGTACCCGCATGGATTTCGATTTTTTTTGCAGCAGACACTGCGTCGCCAGCACGTGCTCGACCTCGGAAGTGCCGATGCCGTGCGCCATCGCCGCAAACGCGCCATGCGTGGAGGTGTGCGAATCGCCGCAGACCACGGTCATTCCCGGCAGGATCGCGCCGTTTTCCGGGCCGATTACATGGATGATGCCCTGCCTTACGTCCTTGAACGGAAAATAGGCGAGCGCGCCCACCGCGCGGATATTGGCGTCCAGCGTCTCCACCTGCTGACGGGAAACCGGGTCCTGGATGCCTTCATCCCAATGCGCGGTCGGCGTGTTGTGATCGGCGGTCGCCACGATGGAAGAAACCCGCCAAGGCTTCCTGCCCGCGAGCCGCAGACCCTCGAAGGCTTGCGGACTCGTGACTTCATGCACCAGGTGACGGTCGATGTAGAGGAGCGCCGTGCCGTCCGCTTCCTCGCGGATGACATGGCTTTGCCAGAGTTTGTCGTAGAGCGTCTGCGGCATGATGGTTTGTTTCTGCGTCGGCAAAGTCGTGGATTATGGCACAAGGCAACGACAAGCGTCTGCGCGGCACAGGGCAATCGCGTGAATGCCGGAATTGTATTTTCAGCCCGCGCAGCCGCAAAAATCAAGGCGTCTGGAACAAGGCGCCGGGAGTTGCTCTCTCTCCCGGCGCTAAAGCGCCACCCTCTCCCGCTTGCGGGAGAGGGTGAAACCATGCGATTGCCCTGCCGCGCGGCATTCGTCGAAGCGGGGCAATCGTCGAATTTCTTCCCTGATGTGTCCGGCTCTGATCCCTTATAATGCTTCCCCATTTTTTCAAACCGTTCGAGATTCATCATGCCCATTTACGAGTATCGTTGCGCCGCCTGTGGTTTCCAGAAAGAACATCTGCAAAAACGGGACGACCCCGTCCTGCGCGTCTGTCCGCAGTGCGGCGCGGAACGCTATGAGAAGCAGCTTTCCGTCGCGGGCTTTCAGTTGAAAGGCAGCGGCTGGTACGCGACGGATTTCAAGACGCGAGGGGAAAAACCCGCGCCGCCTTGCCCGGGCGCGGAGCAGGGATGTCCGGCGGCGGACAGCGGCGCTTGCGTTGCGGCGGCGGCCGCCGCAACTCCCGCGGCGCCCGCCTCCGCGGCAGCCTGAACGGGAGCCTTGCCGCGTGTTCAAACTGGAATTCAAGCCCGCCTCCCTGAAGCGTTGCTTCATCGCCGGTCTCCTGATCTGGGTGCCGCTGGTCATTACCTTCTGGGTGATTTCCATGATCATCAACACCATGGATCAATCCCTGCTGCTCTTGCCGGAAGCCCTGCACCCCATTCATCTGCTGGGCTTCAACATTCCCGGCGCCGGCACGGTATTGACCCTGGGCGTGATCTTCATCACCGGCCTCCTGGCGACCAACCTGATCGGACAAAAGCTGGTGCGCTCCTGGGAACAGGTACTCGCCCGCATCCCGGTGGTGAATTCCCTCTACAACGCCATCAAGCAGGTTTCCGACACCATTTTTTCGCCCACGGGCAACGCCTTCCGCAAGGCGCTGCTGGTGCAGTATCCGCGCGCGGGCAGTTGGACCATTGCCTTTCTCACCGGCAAACCGGGCGGCGATGTCGTCCATCATCTCGAAGGCGATTACGTCAGCGTCTATGTGCCGACCACGCCCAACCCCACTTCCGGTTTTTTCCTGATGATGCCGAAAGCCGATGTGGTAGAACTCAAGATGAGCGTGGATGAGGCGCTGAAATACATCGTCTCCATGGGCGTCGTGCCGCCCGCGCCAAAAAAATCCGTTGCGGCAAAACCCGCCAGAACGCCCGCGCCGCCAGAATCCCCGCAACCCCTGCCAATTTCCGGAAAATCCTGATGCGTACCCACTACTGCGGCGAACTGAACGCCGCCCTTTGCAACCAGACCGTCACCCTCGCCGGATGGGCGCACCGCCGCCGCGATCATGGCGGCGTTATTTTTATCGATCTGCGCGACCGCGCGGGGCTGGCGCAGGTGGTCTGCGACCCGGATCGACCGGAAATGTTCGCCGTTGCCGAATCCGTGCGCAACGAATTCTGCCTCAGGATCGCCGGCAAGGTGCGGATGCGCCCCGAAGGCACACGCAACGCCAACCTGCCTTCCGGCGACATCGAAGTGCTCTGTCATGACATCGAAGTACTGAATCCTTCCGTCACGCCGCCCTTTCAACTGGACGATGAAAACCTGACGGAAAACGTGCGTCTCACCCACCGGGTGATCGACTTGCGCCGTCAGGAAATGCAGAAGAACCTGCTGCTGCGCTACAAGGTGACGCGGGCGTTCCGGCGCTTCCTCGACGACAACGGCTTCATCGACGTGGAAACGCCGATGCTCACCAAGAGCACACCGGAAGGCGCGCGCGATTATCTGGTGCCTTCGCGTGTGCATCCCGGCCAGTTCTTCGCGCTACCGCAATCGCCGCAACTGTTCAAGCAATTGCTGATGGTGGCGGGGTTCGACCGCTATTACCAGATTGTCAAATGCTTCCGCGACGAAGACCTGCGCGCCGACCGCCAGCCCGAATTCACCCAGGTGGATATCGAGACCTCCTTCATGGGCGAGGAAAAAATCATCGCCCTTGCCGAAGCGCTGATTCGCCATGTCTTCCTTGATGCCATCGGCGTGGAATTGCCCGACCCTTTTACGCGCATTTCCCATGCCGAAGCCATGCGCCGTTTCGGTTCCGACAAGCCGGATTTGCGCGTCACCCTGGAGTTGACGGAAATCACCGACGCGGTCAGGGATGTGGCCTTCAAGGTCTTTTCCGGTCCTGCCGGTTCCGGTGGTCGCGTGGCGGCGCTGCGTGTGCCCGGCGGCGCGACTCTTACGCGCGGAGAGATTGACGAGTATGGCAAGTTCGTCGGCATTTACGGTGCGAAAGGACTGGCCTACATCAAGGTCAATGACATGAGCCAGCCGAATGAAACCGGCCTGCAATCGCCAATCGTCAAGAACTTGCACACGGCGGCGCTGAAGACCATTCTCGAACGCACCGGCGCGGTTTCCGGCGACCTGATTTTCTTCGGCGCGGATACGTGCAAGGTGGTCAACGACGCCCTGGGCGCGTTGCGCGTAAAACTGGGACACGACAAGGGATATGTCGACGGCAGGGACTGGGCGCCGGTGTGGGTGCTCGATTTCCCCATGTTCGAATACGACGCGGAAGAAAAACGCTGGAGCGCCTGTCACCATCCCTTCACCAGTCCCAGGGACGAACATGTGGCGTTCCTGCAAGACGATCCCGGTCGGTGCCTGGCCAAAGCCTACGATCTGGCGCTGAACGGCTGGGAAATCGGCGGCGGCTCCATCCGTATCCATCGCCCGGAAATCCAGGAGCGCGTCTTCCAGGCGCTCGCCATCGGCATTGAGGAACAACGCGCCAAATTCGGCTTTTTGCTCGATGCACTGAAATACGGCGCGCCGCCGCACGGCGGGCTGGCTTTTGGGCTGGATCGCATCGTCACCATGATGACCGGCGCGGAATCGATCCGCGACGTCATCGCTTTCCCCAAAACGCAACGCGCCCAATGCCTCCTGACCGACGCGCCTTCCGATGTCGATGAAAAGCAGTTGCGGGAACTGCACATCCGCCTTCGGCAATCCCAAAGAGCCGAGACGTGAAAACGAAGCGGCAAGAAATTAGCGGCAGCCCTCCAGGGCTGCCGGTCAAACGTCATTGGGAAGGGGGTTCTCTCCCCTCGAAAATGGCTGCGGTCGAAACCCCGGTCGCAAGAATGGGGTCTCAACCTTCGCGCCTTTCTTGCGGGCGGGGTTTCAAACCGGAGTTGGTTTTACGATGAAAGGCTGGCGACGGCGGTTTTGGCGCTGTCGCTGCCTTCTTCGCTTCCGATTCCCGATTCCCGGCGCGATGTATAAGTCTCCCGTCTCCGTCCTCGTCGTCATCCATACCCGGAATCTGGATTTCCTGTTGCTGGATCGTGCTGCGCATCCAGGGTATTGGCAGTCCGTCACCGGCGCTCAGGAAGCGGGCGAAAGCCTGTTTGAAACGGCGTTGCGCGAAGTGTGGGAAGAAACCGGCATTGCCGTGGAGCCAGAGGCGCTGCGCGACTGGCGGCAGAGCCGGACATATGAAATCTTTCCCGAATGGCGTGAGCGTTACGCTCCGGAGGTTACACACAATACCGAACACCTGTTTTCCCTGTGCCTGGTCGACCGTCCGCTCATCCGCCTTTCCCCCGCTGAACACCGGGACTTTCTATGGCTTCCCTCCGCCAAAGCCGCCGTCCGCTGTTTTTCCCAAAGCAACCGCGAGGCGATACGCCAAGTGACGGAAGCGCAGGAGGGCGAGAGGCAGGGCAAGGCAACCGCAGCAAGAAATTAGCGGCAGCCCTTCAGGGCTGCCGGTCAAACGCCATTGGGAAGGGGGTTCCAACCTTCGCGCCTTTCTTACGGTCGGGGTTTCAAACCGGAGTCAGTTTTACGATGAATGCCGCCAGCGTCCGGTTCGCGCCGTCACCTGCCATCCGATCTCTCGCAAGCGGGAGATGGGAAAAGCGGGCATTCATGCGATTACCCTGCGCTATCTCCTGTCTCCCGTCTCCTCTGGTATCCTGATCCCTGAACTTTGACCCTGAACGCCACCAACATGTACGAAATTCTCATCGGCTTGCGTTATACCCGCGCCCGGCGGCGGAATCATTTCATTTCCTTCATTTCGTTCAGTTCCATGCTGGGGGTGGCGCTGGGCGTCACGGCGCTGATTGTGGTGCTTTCCGTGATGAACGGTTTCCAGAAGGAATTGCGAACGCGCATCCTGAGCGTGGCCGCGCACGTGCAGGTTGAGGGCGCGGATGGACGATTGCGGGATTGGCGGATGGTGGCCGAAACGGCGGCGGCGCATCCGCTTACGCTGGCGGTCGCGCCCTATGTGCAGGCGCAGTCCATGCTCGCGGCGAACCAGGAGGTGCGCGGCGTTCTGGCGCGCGGGATATTGCCGACGGAAGAAGAAACCGTGGCGGATTTTGCCGGATACATGCAGGCGGGCAGTCTCGCCGACCTGCGTCCCGGCGAATTCGGGCTGGTGCTGGGCGTGGACGTGGCGCGCGCCCTGCGGGTGGGGAAAGGCGGCAAGGTGACGGTGATTGCGCCGCAGGGCATGGCGACGCCCATGGGCATGACGCCGCGCATGAAGGCGTTTACCGTGGCCGGCATTTTCGAGGCGGGCATGTTCGAATACGATTCCGGCCTGGCGCTGATGCATCTGGAGGACGCGCAACGCCTCTATCGGATGGGGAACGCGGTCAGCGGCGTGCGCCTGAAAATCGCCGACATCTTTGCCGCGCCGCAGGTCAGCCGCGATCTGGCGAAAATGCTGCGCGTGGACGCCTACCTGACCGACTGGACGAGGAGCCATGCCAATTTTTTCCGCGCCGTGCAGATCGAGAAAAACATGATGTTCATCATTCTCTCGCTGATTGTGGCGGTGGCGGCCTTCAACATCGTCTCCACGCTGGTGATGGCCGTCACCGACAAGGAAGCCGACATCGCCATCCTGCGCACGCTGGGCGCGAAATCCGGCAGCGTCATGGCCATCTTCATCCTCCACGGTGCCCTGATCGGCTGCGTCGGCCTGATACTGGGCGTGATCGGCGGAGTGAGCCTGGCGCTCAACATCGACGTGGTGGTGCCGTGGATCGAAGCACTGCTGGGGACGCAGATTCTCGCCAAGGACGTGTATTACATCTCGCAACTGCCGTCCGACCTGCAATGGAGCGACGTGCTCTCCGTGACCGGGATTGCCTTCGCGCTGGCCTTGCTGGCGACTCTCTACCCAAGCTGGCGGGCCTCGCGCCTGCAACCGGCAGAGGCGCTGCGCTATGAGTGAGGCGCTCCGCGACGATGACGAAGTGCTGTCCTGCCGGCATCTGGGCAAGACTTTCCGCGAAGGCAAAAACGCGCTTACGGTGCTCTCCGATGTGAACCTGCGGGTCGATGCCGGAGAAACGCGGGCGATAGTCGGCGCTTCCGGTTCCGGAAAAAGTACGTTGCTGCACCTTCTGGGCGGACTGGATACGCCGGATGCGGGCACGGTGCGCCTGATGGGGCAGGATTTTTCCACGCAGACGGAAAGCGCGCGCTGCGACTGGCGCAACCGCAACCTGGGGTTCATCTACCAGTTTCACCACCTCCTGCCGGAATTTTCCGCGCAGGAGAATGTCGCCATGCCGCTGCTGATCCGCCGCGCCGAACGCGCGCGGGCGTTCGACGCGGCCAGGGAAATGCTGGTTGCCGTGGGGTTGGGCGAACGCCTGACGCATCGTCCCGGCGAGCTTTCCGGCGGCGAACGCCAGCGGGCGGCCATCGCCCGCGCCCTGGTGACGCGCCCTGCCTGCATCCTGGCGGACGAACCCACTGGCAACCTCGATGCGCACACGGCGCGGCAGGTGTTCGACCTGCTGTGTTTCCAGACCCGCGAACGCCACGCCAGCCTGATCGTCGTCACCCACGATCTCGAACTGGCAAAACGCATGGACGGCATCTGCCGTCTGGTGGATGGCCGGTTCCAATGACGGAAGACGAAAGACGGAAAGCGGGAATACGCGTGGCGGCCTTGCCGCCGCCCGTGACCCTCTTTCCTGTCTTCATGCTGGCTTTCGTGCCGGGCATTTGCCTCTTGCAGACGCAAGCGGATTTGCCGCGAGCGGCGTGGCTCTGGACGCTCGCCGGGTTGTGCGGTCTTTGCGCCGCGCGGTTGCTCATTCGTTTCCAGCCTTCTTTTCGCGGCGGCGCGTTTTTGCTGGCGCTCTGCGCGGGGTGGGCGGCGGGGTATGGCTGGGCGGCATGGCGGGCGGAGTCGCGGCTCGCCGATGAATTGTCCGCCGCGTGGGAAGGACAGGATGTGCGCCTGTCCGGCGTGGTGGCTTCCCTGCCGGTGCGCTTCGAGCGCGGGGTACGCTTCGTCCTGCGGGTGGAACAGGTGTTGACGCCGGGAGCGCGGGTTCCATCGCATGTGTGGCTGAACTTTTATACGCAGGGCTGGCGCGGGCGCGACCTCAACCCCTATCCGCCGCCGCGCGCCGGAGAACGGCATGAATTCACCGTGCGCCTGAAACGTCCGCATGGGCGCGTGAATCCGCATGGCATGGATTACGAAGCCTGGCTCCTGGAACGCAATCTGCGCGCCACCGGCTATGTCCGCAACGATCCTGCGCCGGTCTTTCGCGGCGTGAGCGCCTGGCCGCCCATGCTGAGTGTGCATCGGCTGCGCGAAGCGGCGCGCGATCATTTTCTGCAAACGCTGGACGGCAAACCCTATGGCGGCATTCTGACGGCGCTGGCCATTGGCGACCAGAACAGCATTCCGCGCGCGCAGTGGAACGTCTTCAACCGTACCGGCACGACGCATCTGATGAGCATTTCCGGCCTGCACGTCACGCTGGTGGCGATGTTGACGGGCTGGCTCCTGAACTGGCTGTGGCGCCGCGCGCCGCGCCTTTGTCTCCTGCTGCCCGCGCAACGCCTCGCCATTGTTGGCGGCGCGCTGGCGGCGGCGGGCTACGCGCTGCTTTCCGGACTGAACGTTCCCGCGCAACGCGCGACGCTGATGCTGCTGACCGTGGCGCTCGCTCTTTTGCTTTCGCGCCGCATCGGCTTGGGACGCATCCTGCTGCTGGCGCTCTTCGGCGTATTGCTCCTTGACCCCTGGGCGGTGCTGGCAAGCGGATTCTGGCTCTCCTTTTGCACTGTCACGGCGATTTGTTGGGTGGGATTGCACGCCCTGCAAAGCGAGAAGCCCGCAGACGATGGACAGGATAAAAAAAGAAGCCTGCGACAACGGCTGGGCGGCTGGTTTGTGGCCTTCATGCGCACACAATGGGCGGCCATGCTGGCGACCTTGCCGCTGCTTTTCTTCTTTTTCCAGCGTTTCCCGCTCAATTCGCCGCTCGCCAATCTGCTGGCGATCCCCTGGGTAAGTTTTGTCATTACGCCGCTCTGCCTCTTGGCGGCGCTGCTTTCCGGGATTTCCACGCCATTGCTGGGCTGGACGCACATGCTGTTGACGCCGCTGATGGCGTTGCTCGAATACTTCGCGGACGGCCCCCTGGGATTGCCCTGGCAAGCGCCCGCGCCATCCCTGTGGCGCGTCGCGCTGGCGGGCTGCGGCGTGTTGCTGCTGCTGATGCCGCGCGGCTTGCCGGGCAAGGGCGCGGCGCTGGTGATGCTCCTGCCGCTGTTCCTGATGTCCGCGCCACCGGTCGCGCCGGGAAATCTCCGGCTTTCCGTGCTGGATGTCGGACAGGGACAGGCGGCGCTGCTGGAAACCGCAGAACATCGCCTGCTCTATGACGCAGGTCCCGGTTACGGCCCGACCGCGGCGGATAGCCAAGCGCAGGCTGAGGAAGGCCGCGACGCGGGGGCGCAAGTCATCCTGCCCCATCTCGCGGCGCTTGGCATCGCGCGGCTGGATGCGCTGGTGGTTTCGCACCGCGACAATGATCATTCCGGCGGCATGGCATCCATCCGCGCGGGCGTGAAAGTGGAAAAACTCGTTTCCTCTGTGCCGGAGTGGGTGGAAGGCGAGTTGTGCCGCCGGGGACAAAACTGGGAATGGGACGGCGTGCGTTTTGAATTCCTCTACCCGCCGCCGGATAAGCCCCTGAAGGGAGAAAACGGCGATAGCTGTCTGTTGAAAGTCAGTGTCGGCGTCACGCCAACGTCGCCGGGACAGCGCGTCCTGCTCACCGGCGACCTTTATGCGCGAGAGGAAAGGAGGGTATTGGCGGAAGATCCGGCGACGCTGGCGGCGGAAGTCATTCTCGTGCCGCACCACGGCAGCCGCAGTTCTTCCAGTCCCCCCTTCGTCGCCGCCGTAAATGCCCGCTGGGCCATCGCTTCCGTCGGCTACCGCAACCGTTTTGGGCATCCGCGTCCGGAAGTGGTCGAGCGCTATGCGCGCCAGGGCGCGCGTTTTCTGCGCACCGATCGGGACGGCGCGCTGATCCTGGACGTCACGCCGGAACGCGTGAACGTCCGCCGCTGGCGGCAGGAAGCGCGACGCTATTGGCATTCCGGAGATATGAAGACGGAAGACTGAAGGCGACGATTGTGTTATGTTTCGCGGCCTCGACCGCGGACGCCGCCGGACGAAATCGTCCGGGAGGCGATCAGCCGTTCAATTTACGCGATATCGAAAGGAAAGGAATCATGGATCAAATCGAACAGAGGAAACTGCTCATTGCTTTTGTCATTTGCATACTCGTCGTTGGCATTCTGATTCCGTTCACACTGAAGGAAACGGGTTCTTTCACGATACTGGCGATGCTGATGCTGCTGGGCGCTCTGGGTTGTATCGTCTGGGTACTCCTCGTCCGCAACAAAAAGACGTTTATTGCGTCGCCGCAGCAAAAACAAGCCGCCCTGGCATTTCAGCCGGTTGCCGGAAAAGGCGTGCTTTACCTGTTCCGTTTCCAGAGCGATGGCCTGCTGGCGGGGCTGGATATCTGATGCTGGACGGCAATCTCCTGGGGCAGACCCGCGGCTACTGTTTCTGCCGGCTGGAAGTCGAACCCGGCAAACACCGGTTGAGTGGCGACAAAAGATGCACGGAACCGCTGGAGGTGGTCGTGGCCGCGAATCAGGTGATATTCGTCAAACAGGAACTGCGGTTGAAGTCGGTGGGCGCGTCCTATCGCTACCTGCTTCAGGAGAACACGAAAGAAATCCAGGAGAAGCTGCATGACTGTGCAATGTTGCTGCCCCAGGCAACGGACGCGACATCTGGGTGACGTATGTCCATGCGTCTGATTTTCGGCTTTCATGCCGTTGCCGCCAAACTCCGCCATGACCCGGAAGCGATCAGGGAAATCCTGCTCGATGCCGATCGCCACGAAAAAGGCGACAAACGGGTGCGCGACCTGCTCGGCCCTGTCGAGCGCCACGGCATCCGCCTTGTTCTCATCGACGGCAAGCGCCTCGACGCCATGCTGCCGGGCACACGCCACCAAGGCGTCATGGCGCGGCTGGAAGGGGAACGCAAGGCGGTTTTCCTCGACGATGTGCTCGACACGCTGGAGATGCCGCCCTTCCTTCTGGCGCTCGATGGCGTCACCGACCCGCGCAATCTCGGCGCTTGCCTGCGCGTTGCCGATGGCGCGGGCATCCACGCGGTCATCGCCCCCAGGGACAGGTCTGCGGGATTGACCGATACCGCCATCAAGGCCGCCTGCGGCGCGGCGGAAAGCGTGCCCTATATCACCGTCACCAATCTGGCGCGTACCCTGCGCGCACTGAAGGAACGCGGCATTCACGTCATCGGCGCGGCAGGCGAAGCGCCGCAAAGTCTCCATGCCGCCCGATGGCCAACCGCCGTCACCTGGGTGCTGGGCGCGGAAGACAAGGGACTGCGCCGCCTGACCCTGGAAACCTGCGACCAGATCGTCCACATTCCCATGCGCGGCAGCGTGGAAAGCCTCAACGTCTCCGTCGCTGCCGGGGTGTGTCTGTTCGAGGCTTGCAGAAGACAGACGGCGGAAGGCGGCAGTCTTCTCCCTTGAACGCAGGCGCGCCGCCTTGCGGCGTATCCCAGAGCCTGTTCATCGTAAAACCAACTCCGGTTTGAAACCCCGCCCGCAAGAAAGGCGCGAAGGTTGAGACCCCGGCCGATTTCGACCGTAGCCATTCTTGAGGGGAGAGAAACCCCTTCCCAATGGAGTTGGACCGACAGCCCTGAAGGGCTGCCGCTAATTTTTGCTCATCGCGGATTACCGTGTGAGATGTTTGATTTTCCTTCTCTCCCCTCATTCGCAGATGACGGTAGGGGCGGCCATTGTGGCCGTCCGCCCGGCGTATATCGCCGTCCGGTCGAGACCCGCTGTCTGCCAAGACCCGCTGTCTGCCAAGACCCAGGACTAGCGTCGTTCGACCCACCAGATCATGCTGGCGGCGGCAAGGAGGAAGAGGGCGGAAGGCGCGAGGGCGCTGGCGAAAGGTGGCCATTCGCGCAGGATGCCCAGGCTGGAAAACAGGGCGTTCAGCATGTGAAAGACGACGCCGACCATGACGCCAGCAAAGATTTGCAGGCTGATGCCGCCCATGCGGCTATGACGCGAGGCGAAGGGCAGCGCCAACGCCATCATCACCAGTGCCGCCGCCGGGTAGAAAATCTTTTTCCATAGCGCGATTTCGTAGCGGCTGGTGTTCTGGCGGTTGCTGGCAAGATGGCGTCGATAGTTCCACAGTCCGATGATCGACATGCGTTCCGGCGCGACCATGAGTACGGAAATGATGTCCGGCGACAGCGCCGAATCCCAGCGCATTTCGTCCTCGCGCTCGACGCGGGAGCGCACGTCTTCCGAACGTTCCGGACGCAGGGTCTTCAGGTCGCCCAAGTCGCCCAGGATGGTGCGCGCCACGTCGGTCAGCCGCCATTGTCCCTCGCCCAGGAATTCGCCGCCTTTCGCTTCCAGCACGTAGCGCAGGCGGTTTTCATCGTCGAACTGGTAAATCCGCACGCCTTCCAGCCGGGCGTCCTGCGTGGCGGCGCGGATATTCACGAAAACGCGGCCATCCTTGACCCACAGGCCGGAAATGAATTCCTTGGCGACGACGTTGTAAATGGCCTTCGTGCGGATTTCCTGCGCGGCGCGTTCGGAAAAGGGCGCCAGGGTCTCGCCCAGAAGCAGGGCGGCGAGCGCAAAAACGCCCGCCACCTTGAACAGCGGCTTCAGCAGCGCGAAGGTACTCATGCCGGAAGCGCGCAGCACGGTAATTTCCGAATGGCGAGTGAGATTGGAGAGCGCGTAGAGCGCGCCAATCAGCACGGCAATGGGCATCAGTTCGTAGACGCGTCCAGGCAGGCGCAAGGCGACGTAGAGAAAAGCGTGCTGGACGCTGAACTGTCCGCGTCCCACGCTTTTCAGGCTTTCGATGGTGTCGAAGAAGGCATAGAGCGCCAGCAGCGCCGTAAACACCAGCAGGATCGCCAAGAGCAGTTCCCGCGCCAGGTAGCGTTCGTGGATTTTCATGCGGCGCGCGCCTTTCCGGCAAGACGCCTCCGGAGCGCGGCGAGCGCGGGCAAGAAGGCGAAAATGGAAAGCCGCCGGTAAAAAAGCGCCGCCAGCAAGAAGAGCATGAGCAGATGCGGCGCGGCCAGCGCCGCCGGAAACGGTGCCAGGCCGCGCGCCACCCACGCCTGGGCAACGGACAGGAGGTTATTGTAGATGGCGAAGACCAGAATGGCGAAAATCATGTTCAGCGAGCGACCGGCGCGTGGGTTGACAAAGGAAAGCGGCACCGCCAGAAAGGCGAGCAACAATGCGGAGATGGGCAGACCCAGACGCCACAGGATCTCTCCGGCATCGCGCGGGTTGGCGGCGTCCAGTTCCAGGATGGACATGGTTCTTGGCGTCCGCCCGATTTCCCGCACCCTGGCTTCCTGCACACGCACACTGTAACGGTCGAATTCCATGACGCGAAATTCCGGCGTCCCCGGGACCACTTCGTAGCGCTGGCCACGATTCAATACCAGGAAGCGGTCGCCGTTCTCAAGGGTCTTTTGGGTGCCGGTATCCGCCATGATCACGCCCAGACGCCCTTCCTGCACTGTGGTGACGAAGACGTTCTGCACCGTGGCGGCGTCTTCGGAGAGCTTTTCCACAAAGAAGACGCGTTCGCCGGAACTGGCTTCGCGAAACGTACCCGGCGCAATCTGCGCGGTATCGCTTTTGGCGTCCAGTTGGTTGCGGTAGGCTTCACTGCGCGACAAGGCCCAGGGCGAAAGAAAAAGGGAAAGTATTGCCACGACCAGCACGGCGGGCAACGCAAAGCGGCTGACGGGAAGCATCCAGGCGGTGAGCGGCAAGCCGGAAGAAAACCATACCACCATTTCCGAATCCCGGTAGGCGCGGGAAAGCGGCAGCAGAATCGCCATGAACAGGGTAAGCGAGAGCAATACCGGCAGATAATTCAGGGCGGCGAAGCCCAGCAGCGTTGCCACGGCTTCCGCCGCCAGCTTGCCGCTCGCGGCCTCATTCAGGAGACGAATGAGTTGCGTGGAAACGATGATGGCAAAAAGCGCGACAAAAATGCCAGCCGCGACATGGGCAAACTCGCGGCGCGCGGCGCGGTCGAAAATCATGGCGTCAAGATGTCGGTTCAAGGAAACGGGTGAAATTTTGACTTCCGTAAAAAGAAGCAGGGATAATCGCCTCCTTGCTCCTGCAACCGATTTGGAAAGGAACGGCGCGTGGAATTTAGCATAAAAAGCGGTTATCTGGACAGGCCGAAGGTCTGTGTCGTGGCGGGCATCTTCGAGGCGTACCGTGGCCGGTTTACCCTGCCCGCCAAGCAGATCGACCAGCTTTCCGGCGGCTATCTGACGAAATTTCTCCAGCGTGGCGAGATGAAAGGCAAGCTCGCCAGCGTGCTGATGCTGCATCATGTTCCGGGCATGAAGGCGCGCGTGTTGCTGGTGGGGTTGGGCAAGGAAAAAACCTACCGCGAAGCCGAGTTTTGCAAGGCCGTGCGCGCCGCCGTCACAGCGCTGGACGCCGCAGGAATCCAGGGCGCGTTCTTGTCGCTCACGTCCGGCGACGCGCCGCGGGACGTGAGCTGGCGCATCCGGCAGGCGGTATTGGTGACGGAAGAAACGCTCTATCGCTTTGATCGCTGCAAAAGCGAAAAATTGCCGCCGCGCCCTGCTCTGCGCCATCTCGTGCTGGCGGCGGACAGCGGCGAGCTGGCCTTGGGCGAGCGCGCGCTTTCCCAGGGATGCGCCATTGCCGAAGGCATCCGGCTGGCGCGGGATCTGGGCAATCTGCCCGCCAATATCTGCACGCCGGAATATCTGGCCGAAACCACCCGCGACATGGCGGCTGAATTGAAACTCGATTGCGCCATTCTCACGCCGAAGAAGATCGCCGCTGAAGGCATGGAAGCCCTGCTTGCCGTCGCTCGCGGCTCGCGCCGGGAAGCGCGCTTCATCCATCTTGAATACCGTCCGCCCAAGAACGAGGACAAGCCGCTGGTGCTGATCGGCAAGGGCGTTACCTTCGATAGCGGCGGCATTTCCCTCAAGCCCGCTGCGGGCATGGAGGAGATGAAGTACGACATGTGCGGAGCCGCCGCCGTATTGGGCGTCATGCGGGCGGCGGCGCGCATGGCCTTGCCGGTGCCGCTTGTCGCGCTCATTCCCTGTTGCGAGAACATGCCTGGCGGCGACGCCGCGCGACCGGGCGACATCGTGCGCTCCCTTTCCGGGCAGCGCATCGAGATCGTGAATACCGACGCCGAAGGCCGCCTGCTGCTTTGCGACGCGCTCGCCTACGCCAAACGTTGCAAGCCTGCCGCCATCATCGACGTGGCGACCCTGACCGGCGCTTGCGTGGTGGCGCTGGGACACGTCGCCAGCGGTTTTTTCACGCGCGATGAGGATCTGGCGCGCGCACTGGCGCAGGCCGCCGAGACAGCGCAGGACAGGCTCTGGCGTTTGCCCTTGTGGGAAGAATACGACGAGGCGCTGAAAAGCGGGTTTGCGGATGTCGCCAATGTTGGCGGGCGCGAAGGCGGCGCGATCACCGCAGCCAGTTTCCTCTCGCGCTTCGTCGACAAAAAGACGCCCTGGGCGCATCTGGATATTGCCGGAACCGCCTGGAAAAGCGGCAAGGACAAAGGCGCGACGGGGCGTCCGGTCGCCCTGCTGTGTCATTACCTCTTGCAGCGCGCCCAGGAACGGGATGTCGCGGCGGGCGATAAAACGTCATGACGAAAATTTTTTTCTATCATAATGTCGCGCATCGCCTGCAAGCGGCATGCGATCTGATCGTGAAAAGTTTTGCCCAGGGCAAGACCTTTACCATTCTGGTTTCCGACCCGGAGCGCGAAAAATTTGTCGATCGCATGCTGTGGGTGCAGCCGCAGCTTTCCTTTTTGCCGCATTGCCGGGCGGACGCGGCAAACGCGGCGGAAACGCCGGTGCTGCTTACCTCGGATACGGGGTTGCCGCATCTTCATACCGAGCGTCTGCTGAATCTCGACGACAATGCGCCGGAATCCTTTATCCGCTTCCAGAATCTGATCGAAATCGTCAGCCAATCCGAGGCCGATCGCGCCAATGCCCGCCAGCGCAGCCGTGTCTACAAGGAACAGGGCTGCGAAATCCGCTTTATTGACATGCGGCCATCCGAATGAATACGACGCCCCCCCATTCCCATTCCCTGCCCGTCGGCGACAATGCCATCGATCGTCTGCTGGAATCCCTGCGGCGCAAGGAGTCAGCGGTCGCCGCGCCCACGGAAGAAGACGACTTGCCGCTGCTGACCGACATCGTGCGCGCCGAACATGCGTCGAGGGCACCCGCGCCCGCCGCGCCGCCATCGGAGGAAAAACCCGCGCCGTCCGCGGGCGATCATGAGGCAACAGCCGCCGCCCGCACCGCCGAAGCCGCGCTCCAGGCGCTGGAAGCGCGTGTACAGGAACTGCCCCGCCTCATCGCCAACGCTGTGCACAACGCCCTGCCTGGCATTACCGCCGAAGTTCTCAGGGAGATCAGGGGGCAGAGTACTGAAGACTGAGGACAGGACGACCGCCGCGCGGCTTTTGTCTTCCGTCCCCGGCACTCTGATAGGATAGCGCTTTGTTTGCGGAGGGAATGTTTATGTCGGTACAACCCCAAGCCCGCCGTCTGACGCTGGCCGATTTGGGAAAGCGTCATCAGGCGGGTGAAAAACTGGTCATGCTGACCTGCTACGACGCGAGCTTTGCGGCGCTGTCGGAAGCGGCGGGCGTGGAATTGTTGCTGGTGGGCGACTCTTTGGGCAATGTGGTGCAGGGGCAGGATTCCACCTTGCCCGTGACCTTGCGGGAGATGGGTTATCACACGGCGGCGGTGCGGCGCGGCAGCGCACAGGCGATGATCGTCGCGGACATGCCTTTCGGCGCTTCGCAGATCAGTCCGGAGGAGACCTTTCGCAATGCCGTGCCGCTGATGGCTTCCGGCGCGCAGATGGTCAAGCTCGAAGGCGGAGAAGAGATGGCGGAAACGGTGCGTTTTCTGGTAAGCCGGGGAATCCCGGTCTGCGGACACATCGGGTTGACGCCACAATCGGTGCATCAGCTGGGCGGTTTTCGCGTCCAGGGGAAGAACGAGGCGGATGCCGAGCGTCTCTTGAAGGACGCGCTGGCGCTGGAGGCGGCGGGCGCGGCCATGCTGGTGCTGGAAGCCATGCCCGCCACGCTGGGCGAAGCGGTGACGAACAGTCTCTGTATCCCCACCATCGGCATTGGCGCGGGCGCGAAAACTTCCGGGCAGGTGCTGGTGATCTACGACATGCTGAACATCAGCGCCGGCAAGAAACCGCGCTTCGTCAAGAATTTCATGGCGGGCGCGGCAAGCGTGCAGGCAGCGGTGGCCGCCTATGTCCAGGAAGTCAAGGCTGGAACCTTCCCTTCCGCTGAATTTTCCTACTGAAAAACATGCGCGCCTTTCATCGTATCGACGCCTTGCGCGCCTACCGGCAAAGCGTGGGACGCGTGGCTTTCGTGCCGACCATGGGCAACCTGCATGAGGGGCATCTTGCCTTGATGCGCGCCGCGCGCGAACACGCCGATACGGTAATCGCCAGCGTGTTCGTCAATCGTCTGCAATTCGGCCCCGAAGAGGATTTCGAGCGTTATCCGCGCACCTTGCGGGCGGATGGCGAAAAACTGGCCGAGGCGGGCGCGGATGCGCTGTTCGCGCCGGATGAGGCCGAACTCTATCCGGAACCGCAAACCTGTTTCGTCGATCCTCCCGATCTGCAACATCTGCTGGAAGGCGAGTTTCGTCCCGGCCATTTTCGCGGCGTCGCCACCGTGGTCTTGAAGCTCTTCAACTGCGTACATCCGCAGGTGGCGCTATTTGGCAAGAAGGATTACCAGCAATGGATGCTGATTCGCCTGATGACCCGGCAACTGGCGCTGCCCATCGAAATTGCCGGCATGGAAACCGTGCGCGCGCCGGACGGGCTGGCGCTATCTTCGCGCAACGCCTATCTTTCCCCTGCCGAACGCGCCGAAGCGCCGCGTCTGTACCGGACGCTATGCAAACTGAAGGAGGCCGTGCTGCACGAAGGCGTGAAGCAGTGCGCGGCGTTGCAGGAAGAAGCCCGTCAATCTCTGGATAAACACGGATGGAAAACGGATTATCTTGCCGTGCGCCAGTGCTCCAACCTGCAAGCGCCCACCTCCGCAACGCAAAAGCTGGTGATTGTGGCCGCCGCCCGCCTGGGCGCAACGCGCCTGATCGACAATCTGGAAATCGGGTAGCGGGTTTTGGCGGTTACGGACACAAAATCTTTATTTGACAGGGAAAGATTTGTCGCTACAATGCGTTTCCCCGAATCCCCCCAACTGCACAGAACGGGTGACGCCATGCAACGAATCATGCTCAAATCCAAGCTGCACCGGGTCACGACGACGCATTCCGAACTGAATTACGAAGGTTCCTGCGCCATCGATGAAAATCTGTTGGACGCCGCCGACATCAAGGAATATGAACAGGTCGACATCTGGAACATCCATAATGGCGAACGGTTTACCACCTACGCCATTCGCGCCGAACGCGGTTCCGGCGTCATTTCGGTCAATGGTTCCGCCGCCCGCAAGGCCGTTCCGGGCGATCTGCTGATCATCGCCAGCTTCGCGCAGATGGACGAGGCCGAAGCCGCCCGCCATACGCCCCGCCTGGTATATGCGGACGCGCAGAACCGCATCGCCCGCACGGGCAAGGCAATTCCCTTGCAGCAAGCCGCCTGAGGCGGATTGTGCCGTCCATGCGCCAGATTTTTCTCGATACCGAAACCACGGGATTGGGACCGCGCCTGGGGCATCGCGTCATTGAAATTGCCTGCCTGGAGATGCAAGACCGCCGCCTGACGGGCCGCCATCTGCACCATTACCTGAATCCCGACCGGGAAATCGACCCAGGCGCACAGGCCGTGCATGGCCTCGCCCGGAGTTTTCTCGAGGACAAACCCCGTTTCCAGGAGATTGCCCGCGAATTCATGGCGTTCATTGCCGACGCGGAACTGGTCATTCACAACGCGCCATTCGACATCGGTTTTCTCGACATGGAACTGTCCCGTCACGGTCTGCCCGCCACCCAGGAAATCTGCGCCAAGGTGTGCGACACCCTGAAGATGGCGCGCGAGCGGCACCCCGGCGAGCGCAACAACCTCGACGCCCTTTGCGCGCGTTATGGGATCGAT
>JAIRLE010000046.1 GCA_031259605.1 Zoogloeaceae bacterium | reverse complement strand
TCCAACTCCATTGGGAAGGGGTTTCTCTCCCCTCGAGAATGGCTACGGTCGAAACCCCGGCCGCGGCCGGGGTCTCAACCTTCGCGCCTTTCTTACGGGCGGGGTTTCAAACCGGAGTTGGTTTTACGATGAATGCTCGTTTTCCCCTCGCTCACCGCGCGGGAGAGGTTTGGCTGTGGGCGCGTTGTCCCAAACGCCGTGATTTTTGCGGCTTCGCGGGCTGAAAATACAATGTCGGCATTCATGCGATTGCCCTGGAAGAAGAGTGCGAGTCCCACTCTCCCGCCCCTGTCTATTTCCCCTGCTCATGCGTACGCCGCACAACTCTTGTGCAGCGCTTTGCAGCGGCGCGAGCAGGCGGATGGGCGTCGATCTTTTTTCCAGGCTCAGTCAGTTTGTTTGCCGCGCGCCGAACAGACGCCAAGGACTGTCCGGGTGCCAGGGCGTGGGTTGACCGCGCTGCGGACAGGGGATCGGGCGGAGAGCGGGCGCGGAAGTCACAGGGTGCAAATCGCCAGATCGAACGCTACGTTGCGTTCGCAGATATGGTGAGGACGGCTGTTTGCCTCGAAAGGCAAGACAAAGCGGATGTTCAGGGCGTAGCGGTTGGCGCTGACTTCGGGAATGGCGGTTTCTTCGGAGGACAGGGTGATGCAGGCCATTTGTGCCGTCGTGCTGCCTGGCATGCGCTGGTATTGACCACGCACGGCGCAGATGTGTTCGGCCTGACCGCTGGTGCGCAACAGGCGCAGGATGATACTCAGCGCGTCACGCACCGGCAGGATGGTGCTTATCCACTGTTCCAGATCGGCATGGCGATTCTGCGCGGGCTGGTTCAGCCAGTAATGATAGGAAGGCAGATCGAATTCGCAAAGCCCGCCCGGAATGGCGGCGCGGCTTTTGATGCTCATCAGCCAGTCGTTGTCGCGCAGATGCTGGCCAAATTTGCCCGTCACTCCCAGAAGCGCCGCCGAAGCCTGTTCGATCTCATGGAGCGCGCCGGAAAGCGCCGTTTCGGAAACTCCGGGGTTGTTGCAGAATCCCAGCAAAACCTGCTTTTGACGCTCCAGCTCCTGGAACAGATCCACCTTCAAGTCACTGCGCCCGACAACATCCAGGATTTCAAAGATGCCGCCGAGCGCAACATGATTTTCCGCCGCGCCATCCAGTCTGGAAAAATAAACCGCCCTGCCAAACAAGGATTCCAGGCGCAACAAAGTGCGTACACGCTCACTGAAAGGATATTCGTAAGTAATCACAGTCGCTGGCCTGAAAAAACCTCCTTTATTTTGAATTGGTTAGCGGCAAATTTCAACCTGTTACTTTATATTCCCACAAATTTTTTACGGACAAATCCGCCTCATATGCAGATAGCTTGCATGCAGTCTGGAAATGCGGGGCAGAAGCGCCTTTGGACTGCCGCTGTTGTCGATGATGTCGTCCGCGACGGCAAGACGTTCCTTGCGGCTGGCCTGGGCAAGGAGAATGGCGTTGGCTTCCGTCTCGCCCAAGGCGCTACGCGCCATGACGCGCTGGATCTGCAAATTTTCCGGACAATCGACAACCAGCACTCGATCCGGAGCGTAACGCTGGCGTCCTCCACTTTCCACCAGCAAGGGGATAGCGACAAGCGCGTAGGGCGCGGTGTAGGCGAGGGCGGCAAGCGCGCTCTGGACGCGCGCATGGATGAGGGGATGCAGAATCGCTTCCAGTTGGCGGCGGATGGCGGCGTTTGCAAAGACTTTTTGCCGCATCAAGGGACGGTCCAGACCGCCGTCCGCCGCGCTTATTTCCGCGCCGAAAGCGGCGCAAAGCGCGGGCAGCGCCGCGCCGCCAGGCGCGGTGAGCTGACGCGCGAGATCGTCCGTATCCACCAGCGCCGCGCCCAGATCAACAAAGCCCTGGGCAACGGTGCTTTTGCCGCTGCCAATGCCGCCGGTCAACGCTACGGTGAAGGGCCTTTCGCGGGACATCTCAAGGGCAGTCCTTGACATTGCTGCCAGCGGGCAGCGCGTCACGAAAGACGGCAACCATCAGCGGATCACCCTGGATTTCCAGGCCCTGTTGCGCCTTCTCCAGACGCCGCCGACCAACGCGGGCGCTTCTCACCCCCTTGCCGCGCAATTCCTCCAGATGCCGGTGGGCGGCCTCCTCGCTGGAAAAAATGCCCAGGGAAATGGCAAATTGCTGGGCGTCGTGATTGGTAATGAAAAAATCACGAATACCCAGCTGCGTCAGTTCCCCGGCCTTTTTTTCAGCGGCGGCGCGGTCGGCCTGCGGCGGAATGAAAACCCACCAACCGTTTGCCGCCTCGATTTGCGTCGCCTTGAGGCGCAGGATGGTGGCCTGTCCCGCCAGTTGCACCGCGACATCGGGCGTCAGCCCACTTATCCGGACGCAGGCGGCGGCAGCGAACGCGGGGAGAGGCGCGGCGGCGACTGACGCATCGGTGGGGAGGGTGGCGGACGGAAGAATGGCGGGTTCCGCCGTGGTTTCCGGGGGCGAATCCACGTTCGCGGGCGCTTCGCCGGGCGGCCACAGGAGACGCAGGCGTTCCGGGTTCACCTGCTTTTCCAGACGATGGGCGTCGGGCGAAGATTTTTGACCAAAATAGCCCTGACCGTAGGCAAAAAACAGCAGATTGGCGAAAACAAGCAGGAAAAACAAAACGCGCATAACAAATCAGGGATGGAATTCACGGACAGATAAAGTAACCGAAAAGCGCCAAAGGCTCAAAGGGTTTCCGCAAAATAGGATTCCGTAAAATGGCC
>JAIRLE010000020.1 GCA_031259605.1 Zoogloeaceae bacterium | reverse complement strand
ACATGGGACGAAGTAAAAAAGATTATGGGCTTGCCCGATTTTTCGCCCGCGTCGCAGGATTGGGCGGCGGTAGGGCGCATTGCGGCGCGTGGAGCGTTGGAGGATGTGAAGGCCGGGCGATTCGCGGCGGCGGTGAGAAAGACAAGCCTGGAATGGGCAAGCCTTCCGGGTTCGCCCTATGGGCAACCCACAATCAGCATGAAAACGGCTACAGACGTATTTTTAAGCAACGGAGGAATCATCACATGAGCAAGGATAACCTGCTTATCATCGGCGCGGCGGCGGCGGCTGGGTTGCTGGTACTGCTGGCGTGGCGACAAAAAGCAACCAGAGCGGACGGCCTAGGCATCTTCGGCATTGATTGGCATTACGGCCCTAACTTCGAGATTATCAAGGGCGGATATGTCGCAGAGGACAATATAGGCAATGCGGCGTATTGGGCCGAATTGGGTTTATAGCAATGACAGACAAGCAACTTCTGGCGCTTGGCATTCTTGCGGCGGGCGCTGCGGCGGCGGCCTATCTGTCCATCAAGAGGGACGGACAGACGTTTGCGGCCAGCGTAGGCGGCGCGGTCGTGGATAGCATAACGGATTTTGCAAGCGGCGCGATTGAAGCGGCAAAAAATACGACGATTGGCCAGGGGATGACGGACATAGTGAATCATCATGAATCAATGTCATTGCTTGAAATGGCGTATTGGGATGGGCTTTCGTATGATAAAACGTGGCAAGGCGAAGACAGGAGCATGGCGAATTCATTCATGAACGGCATGACGTGGGGCGCATGGGGCGCCGGATGGTTTGGTTTGTTTTAACGATAGGAGGCAGGAAAATGGAACAGATACTTCAACGGTTGCGGGAACCGAGCACTTGGGCGGGATTGTCCGTACTTGGCGCGGTCTTCGGCGCTGCGCCGGGACTGGTGGATGCGATAGGCCAAGCGATTGCCGGGATTGCCGCAACGCTGGCGATTGTCCTTTCTGAGCGCAAAAAGAGCGAAGATAAGTAATGGACGCATGGGCGCAGATTCTTGGCATTGTCGGCGGGTGCGTCGGCGTCTATACCGGAATCCGCGCGGATTTGGCGAGGATGCACGAAAGGATCGAACGAGCATTAAGCGCGGCGGAAAGCGCACACGCACGGCTTGATAATTTCCTGCAATTTGGAACAACGGAACGGAGGACACACAATGTCAAAGAGTAAGCGCAGATTGCCGCCAAGAGCCAAGAATGGCCGATTCAAGCGGCGTTAAGGTTGCATGGTGGAAGTTAGGCCGGGGGTTTCTCTTCGGCCTTTTTTTCGTCCGGCGCAGGGGAAGGCGCAGGCGCGGCGGGCGTTTCCGGGGTAAGGGCGCATTTTTTCTCAAGGGCGACAATGGCGGCGTCGCGCTTGCCGCGAACGGCGGCAAGACGCATCGTGTCTTCTCCGTCTCCTCTGCCGATTTTCAGGAATTTACGTTGTACCCTGCTGCGATATTCGCGGCGGGTTTGCAGCGTCGCAAGCCGCGCCTCTTCGTTCGTAAGTTCATCGAAAATGGCGGATATTTCCCTGCATGTCATATGAGAATAGGCAAGCGGGGAATAGGGGATCGGCTTGACTTCTTCGGGCGGCGTGGCGTTGGCGGGATCGGAAGCAAGCACGGCGGCGCGTTCCTTGAGGCGGGCGGCGCGTTCCTCTGTGGTGGCGCATCCAGTGACCACTAAGGTAATGGCGGCGGCAAGGGCGGCAAGGGTGAATTTATTCATGATTTGAATGGATGTAGGGAGAAAGGATCGGCATTGTATCTCCATCGGCGCATTCGCGAAGCAATGTTGTCCGGTAAAAGGCGGCGGCCTTTTTTGTTTCCGCGTGTCTGATTTTCAATAGGGCAAGTTCGGCGCGCGCGTCTGCGGCTTGTTTGATGTAAAGCCATGTGGCGCGCAATTCGTTAATTGGTATGGGATATTTCATGCCGGGAAGGTGAAGGCTATCCACGCTGGCGCGGATTTCATCATAGGGCTTGCCGAAAATTTCCGATAAATCCCCTCCCATGCGGGCGCGGGCAAGACGCATGACGGCGGCGGGGATGCGGCTTTTGCCTGTGATCCATGCTTCAAGGGTGCGGCGTGAAACGCCAAAAAAATCTACGGCGGCGGCGCGGCTCATATCACTGTGCGCAATGAGGTTATCCAATTCCTGACCTTCGTCTTCCCGACAGGGTGATTTTTTTCGCGTTTTTTCATGAATTTTTTCAATAGTTTTTCTGTTTCCGATAGATAAATTCAATCGATTTTCGTATTTGTCATTGACTTTTGCGCTACGTGCATTCTGCATATTTTCCTGATTTTTTAGGGTTGCTGGAATCGAGGATTTAGGGGCGAAAAAGTGCAGGGCAAGAACGAACATAAAGCACAGTTCCAAACTGTTCGCATAATTTGACATAATACAAATTATGCGAACTACAGTTTACAGGCAAAACGATGTTTCTGCTACACGTCCCGTCGCACGGTTTGTCGACAGCCAACACAGTAAGCGCGCAGATTTTGGTGGATTGACAAGGTTTTGTGTCGCTGGGCGCGTGTGTGCGCACTGCCTGCCCGGAAAACCTGGAAAACCGCCGCCACACTGCGCGCCCTAGGCGATCAAGGGCGGCATCGGCAACCGCGAAACCGCTGCGAGACGGCGGAAAACGCGTTGTCCAAACCAGGGCGTAGCGCCTTTTCTGGGTATAAACGTTAAGTAAAAATTAGCGACAGCCCTTCAGGGCTGTCGGTCTAACTCCATTGGGAAGGGTTTTGCATCCCCTTCCCAATGGCTACGGTCGAAACCCCGGCCTCGGCCGGGGTTTCGACCTTCGCGCCTTTCTTACGGGCGGGGTTTCAAACCGGATTTAGTTTTACGATCAATAAGTTATATTTATTTATTAAAGTATAACATCAAGTTTGTGGCGTCTGGATTTGGGTTGTCATTTCTCCAAGGCGAAGCGGCATGGCACAGGGGTTCTCGAATCATCCATATTTATATTTTACATTTATTATCAATGAATTATGTTTGTTTTTTAAAGTAAAATATCATGTATTTTATCAGGGGCGTTCAGTCATACATGATGCGCACGTTTTCCGGCTTCAGCCATTCGCGCAGGTCGCGCAGCAGGTTGTCTTCCAGGTTGACGCGATAGTTGGTGCCCAGGGTGAGTTCGCAGGCGGCGGCGTGGTTCCGGTAGCGGATGCGCACGGGTGCGACGCCGGGGAAAGGCGTGAGCAGGTCTTTCAGGCGAGAGGCGTTGGCCTGGCCGTTCAGGTTCAGGCAAAGACAACGGGCGAAACGGGCGCGCGCCTCGCCCAAGGTCATGATCTTGTCGGCAACGACGCGGTTGTTGCCGGAGAATTCGTCATGGCTGACGCGGCCTTCGACCAATAGCACTTCGTCGGAAACGATTTTTTTGCGTTCGGCATCGAACAGTTCGTTGAAGACGGAAACGTCTATCGTGGCGCTGCCGTCGTCCAGTTGCACGAACAGCATCTTGCCGCGCCGGGTCATCTGGGTGCGGATGCCGACGGCGAGTCCGGCAATGAGCACCGGATCGCGCGCGGGTTCAAGCTGGCTGAGACTGCGGGGAACGAAACGGGAAAGCTCCTGGCGCATGGCGTCATAGGGATGGCCGGAGACGAAGAATCCCAGCGCCTCTTTTTCCCGCATCAGTTTTTCCCTGTCGCTCCAGGGTTTGACCTGAAGGTATTGCGGGACATGCGTTTCGCCCTCCTCGCCCGCGTCGAACAGGCTGGCTTGCAAGGCGTTCTTTTCGGCCTGTTCGGCGGCTTCCATGGCGATGCCGACCGAGGCCAGAAGTTTTTCGCGCTCGCGGTCGATGGCGTCGAAAGCGCCTGCCTTGATCAGCGATTCGATGGCGCGACGATTCACCTGACGCTTGTCTACACGGCTACAAAAATCAAACAGGTCACTGAACGCGCCCTCTTTTTCCCGTGCCGCCACAATTAGCCGGATGGCGTGTTCGCCTATTCCCTTGACCGCGCCAAGGCCGTAACGGATGGTCTTCGCGTCCACCGGCTCGAAGCAGTAGGCGGAGGTGTTGACGTCCGGCCCCAGCACGACAAGGTCATTGGCGCGCGCGTCGTCGTGGAAGATTTTTACGGCATCGGTGTTGTCCATGTCCGACGAAAGCGTCGCCGCCATGAAGGCCGAAGGGTGATGCGCTTTCAGCCACGCGGTATGATAGGTGATGACGGCATAGGCGGCGGAGTGCGACTTGTTGAAGCCGTACTCCGCGAACTTCGTCATCAGGTCGAACAGTTGCTTGGCAAGGGCGGGCTTGTAGCCTTTGGCGCTGGCGCCGGCGATGATGGTTTCCTCGTGCTTTTTCATCTCCTCCGGTTTCTTCTTGCCCATTGCCCGCCGCAGCAAATCCGCGCCGCCCAGGGTATAGCCGCCGATGATCTGTGAAATCTGCATCACCTGTTCCTGATAAACGATGACGCCGTAAGTCGGCGACAGGCAGCTTTGCAGGTCGGGATGAAAATAGTCGATTTTCTGCCGGCCTTTCTTGCGCAGAATGAAGTCGTCGACCATGCCGGAACCCAGCGGCCCCGGACGATAGAGCGCCAGCACGGCGATGATGTCCTCGAAGCAGCCGGGTTCGAGTTTCTTGAGGAGCTTTTTCATGCCTTCCGATTCGACCTGGAAGATCGCGGTGGTGTTGGCTTCGCGGAGAATCTTGTACACCGCCGGGTCGGAAAAGCCCAGGCGTTTCAGATCCGGCCTTTCACCGGTCAGCCGTTCGACATATTTCAGCGCCAGTTCGATGATGGTGAGGTTTCTCAGCCCCAGGAAGTCGAATTTGACCAGACCGGCCTTTTCCACGTCGTCCTTGTCGAACTGCGAAACCGGCATGGCGTCGTTGCCGCTGGCCTGGTAGATGGGACAAAAATCGGTGATCTTCCCCGGCGCGATCAAGACGCCGCCCGCGTGCATCCCGACATTGCGGGTCAAGTCTTCCAGACGGCTGGCCAGATCGAAGAGCATACGCACCGATTCGCCGTCGTCTCCCGCCATCATCTCCTGCAGCACGGGTTCTTTTTTCAGCGCCGCGGCGAGCGACACGGGCTTGTTCTGTTCCATCGGAATCAGCTTGGAAATGCGGTCGCACAACGAGTAAGACAAGCCCAGCACCCGTCCGGCGTCACGCACCACGGCTTTCGAGGACATGGCACCGAAGGTGGCGATCTGCGAAACCGCGTCCGCGCCGTAACGCTGACGCACGTATTCGATGACCCGTCCGCGGTTGTCCTGGCAGAAGTCGATGTCGAAGTCAGGCATGGAAACTCGCTCCGGGTTCAGGAAACGCTCGAACAGGAGCGCGTACTGGAGCGGATCGAGATCGGTAATGCCCAGCGCGAACGCCGCCAGCGACCCCGCGCCGGAACCGCGCCCCGGTCCGACCGGTACGCCGTTGTTCTTGCCCCAATTGATGAAGTCCGCCACAATCAGGAAATAGCCGGGAAACCCCATTTTAATGATGGTGGCAAGTTCAGTTTCCAGTCGCGCGTCGTATTCCGGGCGGCGTTCGGCGCGAATTTCCGGGTCGGGGAAAAGCTGTTGCAGCCGCTGTTCCAGCCCTGCCCTGGCCTGCCGCGTCAGGAAATCTTCCAGGCTCACGCCTTCCGGCGTAGGGAATTGCGGCAGGAAGTTCTGCCCCAGAGTCAGTTCAAGATTGCAGCGGCGGGCAATCTCCAGTGAGTTTTCCAGCGCCTCCGGCAAATCGGCGAACAATGCCCGCATCTCGGCCTGCGTCCTGAAGTACTGCGCCTCGGTAAAATCTCGCGGCCGTTTGTCATAGTCCAGCGTGTAGCCCTCGGCAATGCACACCCGGGCTTCGTGGGCGCGAAAATCCTCCGCGTCCAGAAACTGCACCGGATGCGTCGCCACCAGCGGCAGGGAGAGCTTCGTCGCCAGATGCACACTGGCTTCCACCAGAGGCTCGTCCTGCGAATGGCCGGCACGTTGCGCTTCCAGATAAAAGGCACCGGGGAAAAGCGCCGCCCATTCCAGCGCCCGCTTTTCGGCCAGTTTCATGTGTCCGCCCAACAAGGCGTCGCCCACGTCGCCCAGACGAGCGCCGGAAAGCGCGATCAATCCATCGCAGCCCGTTTCGGCAAACCATTCCCGGCAAATTTGCGCCTTTTCCTGGCGGTTGGGTTGCAGGTAGGCGCGTGTCAGCAACTCGCAAAGTTGGCGATAACCTCGCTGATTACGCACCAGCAGCAGCAGGCGAAACGGGTGTTCCGGCTCGTCGGGATTGGCGATCCAGCAATCCGAGCCGGCAATGGGCTTGATTCCCGCCAAGCGCGCCTTTTTGTAGAACTTCACCAAACCGAAGAGATTCATCAGATCAGTAATCGCCAACGCCGGCATGGCATCTTCCGCCGCGTGTGCAATCGCGGCGTCCACGCGCAAAATGCCGTCCGTAATCGAGAATTCGCTGTGCGCGCGCAGATGCACGAAGCAGGGCACGGCAGGCGACAATGCAAAAGCGGCGGGAGCGTCGTTGGTCATGGGAAAGCGGACATCGAAATCGGGGAAGGCACTATTTTAGTGGAACACGCGGGATTTTGCCGATTCCGATTGCGGTGGGGCGCGATTGGCAGTGAAGGAGAAAACCGGGAGCTTCGCCCCGCACAAGGCGGCGTGCTTACCTTCTCCCGTTTCCCGGAGAGAATGCCTTGGAAGGAGCGAGAGAGGGGACGCGCCAACGGCGCAGCCGCAAACCGGCATAAACCTTGAACCCGCATATCCCGTGCCTGAATCAGGAAAAGATAGTGCGATTGCCCGAATGAGGGTCAGGGCCAAAGCATGAAAAGCGCTTCATCGTAAAACGAACTCCGGTTTGAAACCTCGCCCGTAAGAAAGGCGCGAAGGTTGAGACCCGGCCGTGGCCGGGGTTTCGACCGTAGCCATTGGGAAGGGGAAAGAACCCCCTTCCCAATGGAGTTGGACCGACAGCCCTGAAGGGCTGTCGCTAATTTTTGCTCGACTTTGGGGCTTTGCGATACGCATTATGGTGGAATTGTGTTATTCTCTTACGATTCTTGACAACGACAATTCCCTCTATGCACATACCCAATGCCTCCCGTTTGCACGTCCTACTGGTCAGCGATGACAGCGAGTCTCATGACATTCAAAATATTGTGCGAACGGCGGGCATTGGCATGGAATCCTGTCCACTTGCGGCGCTGGAAGGCGCGGACTTGCATTCCCGTCTGGAAAGCGGCGTTTTTGACGCCGTGCTGCTCGATATTTCCCTGCCGCTCAACAAGGACGAGCAATACATCCTGTCGCGTTTACGTCAGCGCGCGCCGGATGTGCCCATTCTCGTCTTCAGCGATTGCGACGACGATGACGCCACCCTGCAAGCCGTGCGCGAGGGCGCGCAGGATTGTCTGATCAAGGGGGACTGCGGCGCGCGTCTCTTGAAACGCGCCGTTCGCTATGCCATCGAACGCAATCACATGCAAGCGACATTGCGCGCCCTTTCCTTTCTGGACGATCTGACCGGCGTCTACAACCGGCGCGGATTCGCCACCTTGGCGCAACACCAGATTCGGATCGCGCGGCGACGGCATACCGGGTTTTTCCTGATTTTCATCGATTTCGACGGCATGAAGCAGATTAACGACAGCGCCGGACACATCGCGGGTGATCAGGCGTTGATTGCCTTTTCGCAACTGCTTTCCTTCACTTTCCGCGGCTCGGACATCGTGGCGCGCATGGGCGGCGACGAATTCGCCGTCATTACCTGCGACAACGACGACACCATTTCCGGCAGCGCCGTCCCCATCATCACCCGCTTGGAAAACACCATCCGGCGGCACAATGAACGCCACTTTGACGAACCCGCCCTTTCCGTCAGCTGCGGCGCGATCTTTTTTGACCCCTCCGAAAGCAAGACCCTCGATCAGATGCTGGAAGAAGCCGACAGAATCATGTACGCCAACAAACGCCAGAAAAAAGCGCGTCTGCGCGAAGAAATGGAACTGGCGCAAAGCCTGGTCATGGCAACGACGTAATTACGCGCCAGTCGGCAATCATGCGGCTGGCGAGTAACTGTCATCGTAAAATTAACTCCGGTTTGAAACCCCGCCCGTAAGAAAGGCGCGAAGGTTGAGACCCCGGCCGCGCAACCGTAGCCATTCTCAAGGGGAGAGAAACCCCTTCCCAATGGAGTTAGACCGACAGCTCTGAAGGGCTGTCGCTAATTTTTGCTTGCAGGAGACGAAATCCCGTGGCATGTCCAGGCCATGGA
>JAIRLE010000208.1 GCA_031259605.1 Zoogloeaceae bacterium | reverse complement strand
TCGGCGGAACGTTCCGCCAGCCGCTGCACTTCTTCCGCAACCACAGTGAAGCCGCGTCCGGCCTCGCCCGCCGAAGCGGCCTGGATGGCGGCATTCAATGCCAGCACGTTGGTCTGTTCGGTAATGTCGGAAATCAGTTCCACGATTTCGCCGATTTCCTGCGAGGATTCACCCAACCGCTTGATACGCTTGGAGGTCTCCTGAATCTGCACACGAATCTCGTCCATGCTGCGGATGGAATCCTGCACGGCGGTCGCGCCCTTGTCGGCGGCGGCCAACGAGGCGCGCGCCACCTGCGCCGACTGGCCGGCGTGACTGGAAACATCGTTCATCGATTTCGCCATCTGCAAGGCCGACTCGCCTGCGATGTTGATTTCCTCGCTTTGCTTTTCGGCGGCGCCCATCAGTTCCATCGAGGTCGCGCGCGCGATTTCCGTCGCCTGGGTCACGCGCAGGGCGGCGTCGTTGATGCGTCCGACCAGTACGCGCAATTCTTCAATCGTGTAGTTGATGGAATCGGCAATCGCCCCGGTGATGTCTTCCGACACCGTGGCGGTAACGGTCAGGTCGCCGTCGGCCAAATCGCCCAGCTCGTTCATCAGGCGCAAGATGGCGTCCTGGTTCTGGCGGTTGGTGGATTCGGAAGCCTGACGCTGGCGATCCGCTTCCTTGTGCTGCGTCTCGGCTTCTTCGGCACGCTTTTTCATGTCGTTGCTGTTGATTCTCATCATTCCGAGCAGGATGCCGATGAACGCCAGAGCCAGCGTCAACATGAGACCAAAGAAGACGCCGCGCGCCGAAAGTTCGGATTGATAGGCGGCCTGCAAGGCATTGGCCTCTTCCAGCAGGGTGTCGCTCTCATTGAAGATTTCGCTGCCGGACAACTTGGCTTGCACCAAGGATTGCAGGTTTTCCAGCACGGCTTCAATCGCGCCCTGATAGACGGCGAATACCGCCGAGATTCTCTTCAGCGTCTCGCGTGTTTCCGCTGGATTGTTATCCCGCGTCAGGTTTGCAAGAATGGCCTGGAAGGCTTCCTTGTCCTTGCTCAGCATGAAGGCCACTTCCGAACGGATGGACCCGCCGCCCAGCAGGGCATTGGCGTTCTTGGCGATGCGCTGGCTCAACATGACCAACTGGCTGGCCGCGCCGACATCCCGGATGCCGCTGCCGTCCTGCAACTTGGTGGTGGTCAGCTGCGCGCTCAATTCCAGCAATTCGGTATTGCGCTCGTCAATGGCGGCCACGCTTTTCCCCAGGGTAATCAGGTGCTGTTCCTGGGTAAGCAGGGTGGTTGCCGCCTTTTCGAACTTCTCCCAGTGTTTTTCCAGCACGTCCAGTTCCTTGCGCACACTGTCCGGCGACGGCGGAACGTAGACGCCATCGACGGTGCCGCCCGTGACCAGTTGCCGCAACAAACGGCCAAATTGTTCGCGCGAATCTCTCAACTGGACAAACGAAGGCGCGCTCCCCTGCAAGGCCAGCGAAGAGCTTTTTGCCAAACGCTGCGACAACATCCGCATTTCCCCGGCGGCGGAAATGTAGGCGGTACCCCTGGAGTACATGACGTTATCGTAGGTGACCACGCCGATGATGCTCAAAGCCACCGCCGCCAGAAACACGCCGAGCGTCACCATGCTGCGCCGACTGTCCCGCACATCCTCGGTTTTGCTCTTGACGGCCACTTTACCGCTCTTGGCCCGTTTGTTGGCGCCGAGACCCGGCGCAATGGTCATTCCATCATCCAACGGTTTCTTGTTGCCGAACAACTTGGGCGAATCCATCTTGAAAGCCATGTCTAATCTCCGCAATCAGGCGACAATATTGATAAATCGGGGGTCGGAAAGCAAAGCGCCCAGATCGAGGCGACGCCACTTGCAGCCATCCTTGTCGATCAGGGAAGCAGTATTCCAGGCGGGCGCTTCGGGCGGCGCGGGTTCCACGCTGAAGTCCGCCGGGTTTTTCAATCCCAGCAGACGGGACACCAGCAACGCGGCATTGTTGCCGTGACGCACACCCACCAGCAAAAGACGCGCCCCCGGCGCTTGCGGGGGAGTCGGCGCTTCTCCCAGGAAGGCGGGGAAATCGGTGACAGCGTACAGATTGCCGCGGATATTGGCCAAGCCGGAAAACGCCGGCGTGGTCAGCGGCACACTGGTCATGGGCGGCGGCGGCACGATTTCGCCGGATTCGGATAAATCCAGCAGCCAGAGCGTCTTGCCGGCCTGCGCGCCAAGCAGGGATGACGTGGTCTCTCCCTGGGCGGCTCCCGCAAGACGGCTGGAGAGGTGCTCCTGAAATTCACGCAGACTGGTGCGTCGTGACATAAAAATCTACCGGAAAGGTTAGGGTAACGCTGCGATCTTCTGCAACAACTCTGCGTGATTGACCGGCTTGACCAGGTAATCCACCGCGCCTTGCCGCAAGCCCCAGATCTTGTCGGTTTCCTGTCCCTTGGAAGTGCACAGGATGACGGGAATCTGCCCGGTGGCCGGATCCTTGGCCAACATGCGTGTTGCCTGGTAGCCGTTGGTACCGGGCATGATGACGTCCATCAACACCAGATCGGGCCGGGTCGTCTTGGCCTTGACAATGCCGTCCGCGCCATTTTCAGCGGTGATGACCTCGTAACCATGTTTGGTCAGCAGTTCGCTTGTGACGAAACGTTCCGTGGGAGAATCGTCGACAACAAGAATTCTTTTTACGGGCATTGCAATTTCTCCTGGAAAAATCCCTACTTCTGGGCGAACGCGAAATCCGCCACAGTTTGCAGCAAACTGTCCTTGGTGAAGGGCTTGGTCAGATAGTGGTTGGAGCCTGCCAAGCGTCCCTTGGCGCGGTCGAACAGACCGTCCTTGGAAGAAAGCATGATCACGGGAATCCTTCGGTAATTGTCGTTCTGTTTCAACAGGGCGCAGGTCTGATAACCATCCAGACGCGGCATCATGATGTCACAGAAAATGATGTCCGGACGGAAAGCGGCGATCTTGCCCAGCGCGTCAAAGCCGTTTTCCGCCAGAATGACGCCGCAGCCGCCTTGGGCGAGAAAGATTTCCGCACTGCGACGTATGGTGTGACTGTCATCAATCACCATCACCTTCGTGCCTTTTAGCCTCTCCAAATCAATCAATTTTTCCGACTCCCCGTAACCTGGCCAGTCTCGGCAAATGCGCGAGTGTAATCCAATTTTGAACGCAATGATGTTGCTTACGCATGAATCATTGGGCGCTTTCAGGTAAAATCACGTCAATATTACCCAATTGCCTGCCGATTCGCCACTTTTTTAACGCCGAGCGTTCGCGTTGCATCTTTCCCGCATTTTTTGACGCCCAGGCAAAAAATCCATGCCACGCGCCTTTTTCTCCCCGCAAAAGCCTCCGCCCGTCGTGCTGATCCTTGCCGCCAGCGATCCCGTGGCGGGCGCGGGCGCGCAGGCGGATCTGCTGACTCTCGCCGCACTGGGCTGCCACCCGGCCACGGCAATCACCGCCCTGACCGTGCAGGACACGACCGGCGTCCATGACCTCCATCCTGTCGGCGCGCAGCGGGTTGCGGCGCAGGCGCGCGCCGTGCTGGCGGACATGCCGGTCGCCGCCTTCAAGATCGGTGTGCTGGGCAGCGCAAAAAACGCGCGCGTCGCGGCGAACATCGCGGCGGAACACCCGGACATTCCGCTGGTGCTCGATCCGGTGCTCGCCTCCGGGCGCGGCGACGCCCTTGCCGACGACGCCCTCATCGATGTCCTGCGCACAAGGCTCCTGCCGCGCGCCGCCCTGATAACCCCCAACATCCCGGAAGCCCGCCGCTTGAGCGGATGCAAAACAAACGACCTCGCGCAAATCGCCGCCCAGCTCGTCGCCCTGGGCGCGCGCCACGTCCTGCTCACCGGAGAGCACACGGCGGAAAAATCGGTCTGCAACCGTCTTTACGACGCCAGCGGCCTGCTCGAAGAAAACGCCTGGAAGCGGTTGCCGGGCAACTTCCATGGTTCCGGCTGTACGCTGGCCGCCGCCTGCGCCGCGTACCTGGCGCGGGGCAAGGACATGCGAAGCGCCACGCGCGCCGCGCAGGACTTTACCTGGCAAAGCCTCGCCCACGCCTTCGCGCCCGGCAAGGGGCAGCGCATTCCCGGCCGTTTCTGGCAACCGCATGTCGCCGCCTGAACTTGCCGGTCTCTACGCCCTCACCCCCGATACGCCGGACACCCGTTGGCTGGAGAAAGTCGTATGCGCCCTGCTCGCGGGCGGCTGCCGCCTGCTGCAATACCGCAACAAGACGGCGGATGACGCCCTGCGCCGCGCGCAGGCGGCCATGCTGCAAACGCTTTGCCGACAGCGCCATGCCGCCCTGATCATCAACGATGACCCGCGCCTTGCCGCCGATATCGGCGCGGATGGCGTACATCTGGGGCGCGACGACGGCAACCTTGCCGCCGCCCGCCGTCTGCTGGGCGACAGCGCCATCATCGGCGCCTCCTGCTACAACGACCTTGCGCGCGCGCAAAACGCGGCGGCGGCGGGCGCAAACTATGTTGCCTTTGGCGCGATGTACGTTTCTTCCAGCAAGCCGCAAGCGCCGCTGGCCGCGCCCGCCCTGCTTGCCCGCGCCCGCGGCGCGCTCTGCCTTCCGGTTTGCGCCATCGGCGGCATCACGCTGGAAAACGCCGCGCCGCTCATCAAGGCGGGCGCGACCATGATCGCCGTCCTCCACGATCTTTTCCAATTCCAATCCGCGCCCGCGCGCATCCGCGCGCGGGCCAGCGCCTACCAGCAACTTTTCCAGGAGACTTTTTTCCATGAGCACCAATGCCGAACTGTTTGAACGCGCCCAAAAGCATATTCCCGGCGGCGT
Source organism: Zoogloeaceae bacterium (assembly GCA_031259605.1). Taxonomy (GTDB): domain Bacteria; phylum Pseudomonadota; class Gammaproteobacteria; order Burkholderiales; family Rhodocyclaceae; genus Azovibrio. The sequence continues at coordinate 7,037 of JAIRLE010000208.1, read as the reverse complement.
GAATTCCCCGGTGCGCGCCTTCCGTTCCGTGGGCGGCGCGCCACGTTTTTTCGTCAGGGGGCAGGGCGCGCGCGCAACCGACGTGGAAGGGCGGCAATACCTGGATTACGTGGGTTCCTGGGGGCCGCTGATTCTGGGACATGCGCACCCCGAAGTCATCGAGGCCGTGCGCAAGGCCGCCGCTGACGGCCTTTCCTTTGGCGCGCCGGTTGCCGCCGAAATCGAACTGGCGGAAACCCTCTGTCGTCTCGCGCCCTCGCTAGACATGGTGCGTCTGGTCTCCTCCGGCACAGAAGCCACCATGAGCGCCATCCGCCTGGCGCGCGGCCACACCGGACGCGACCTGCTGGTGAAATTCGAAGGCTGCTACCACGGACACAGTGACAGCCTGTTGGTCAAGGCGGGTTCCGGCCTCCTGACCTTTGGCAATCCTTCGTCCTCCGGCGTTCCGGCGGATACCGCCCGTCATACGCTGGTGCTGCCCTACAACGATGCCGCCGCCCTGGAAGAAGCCTTCGCCCGGCAGGGCGACGACATTGCCGCCATCATCGTGGAGCCGGTTGCCGGCAACATGAACCTGATCGCGCCCGACCCCGCTTTTCTCGCTGCCGCGCGCGCGCTGACCGTCCGCCACGGCGCGCTATTGATTTTCGATGAAGTCATGACCGGCTTTCGCGTCGCCCTCGATTCCGCGCAGGGGTTGTTCGGCATCGTCCCCGATCTCTCTACCTTCGGCAAGGTCATTGGCGGCGGAATGCCGCTGGCCGCCTTTGGCGGACGCCGCGACATCATGGAAAAAATCGCTCCGCTGGGGCCGGTGTACCAGGCGGGCACGCTGTCCGGCAATCCGGTTGCCGTTGCCGCCGGTCTTGCCACCTTGCGCCTCATCGAAGCGCCGGGCTTTTACGAGCGGCTCTCCGCCCGCGCGCAACAACTCTGCCAGGGCTTGACCGCCGCCGCGCGGCGGCACGGCGTCGATTTTTGCGCGCAAAACATCGGCGGCATGTTCGGCCTCTATTTTGCCCGTGCCTGTCCCGACAGCTTCGCCGCGGTCATGCGCTGCGACACCGCCGCTTTTGGCCGCTTCTTCCACGCCATGCTGGAAGACGGTCACTATTTCGCCCCTTCCGCCTTTGAAGCCGGTTTTGTTTCCGCCGCGCACAGCGAGGCGGACATCAAGCACACCATCGCCGCGGCGGAGCGATATTTTGCGGGCAGAGGACTGAAGACCGAGGACTGAGAACCTGTTCAGCAAAATTAGCGACAGCCCTTCAGGGCTGTCGGTCCAACTCCATTGGTAAGGGGTTTCTCTCCCCTCCCCAATGGCTACGGCCGAAACCCCGGCCGCGGCCGGGGTCTCAACCTTCGCGCCTTTCTTACGGGCGAGGTTTCAAACCGGAGTTGGTTTTACGATGAAAATTTTTTCATGTCGCGCGTGGGAACAGACGCGCGGCGCGCAATCCGGCAGCGAAGCGCGAGAACCCGCGCCGGACGCCGGACTGCGCGGCGCGGTTCCAATCTACGATTTCTGCCTCAGATTCTCCGGGTCGTAGAAGGGAGCAGGGACGACTTCCGCCGCCAGCATGTCGCCGTTGGTGAGGCGGACGCCAACCCGCTCGCCCGGCTCTATCCGCGCGGGCGGGACGAAGGCCAGCGCGATGTGGCGTCGCAGGGTGGGCGAGTATGCGATGGAGGTGATCCTTCCGGCGATTTCGCCATTTTCGATGACCAGGTTGCATTCCTGCGGCCGCCTGTCCGCATCGTCTTGCAGCGTCGGAAAAACAAGACCGGCCAGTCGTTGTCTGGCGGGTTTTTTCTCCAGAATGGCAAGGCTTCTCTGGCCGACGAAAAAGGGTTTGTCCATTTTCACCGCCCAGCCCAGGTTCAGTTCCAGCGGCGTGGTCAGGCCGTCGCTGTCCTGGCCGATGATGATGTGTCCCTTTTCCAGGCGCAACAGGCGTTGCGCTTCCACGCCAAAGGGACGAATCCCCTCCGTCGCGCCCGCCGTCATGAGCGCGTCCCAGAGCGCGCCGCCGTAAGCGGCGGGGACGTGGATTTCATAACCCCACTCGCCGACAAAGCCGACGCGCATCAGCCGCGCGGGAATGCCCGCGACTTCGCCCACGCGCACGGCGAGATAGGGGAAGGCCGCGCCCGACAAATCCATGTCGGTGAGCCGGGCAAGCACGGCGCGGGATTCCGGCCCGGCAAGATTCACCGCCGTGTAAGCGCCTGTGTGGTTGATGAGGGTGACGTCCAGCTTCCACAGGACATTCCAGCGGGAAAGCTCGGCATAGACGCCCGCCGCGCCGGAGGTCGTCGTGGTGAAATAAAAATGATCCTCGGCCAGCCGCGCCGCCACGCCGTCATCGACGATGACGCCCGCCTCGTCGCACATCACCGCGTAACGGCTCATGCCGACCTTGAGATTGGCGTAACGCGACACATACACCCGTTCGAGAAATTCCGCGGCGTCCTTGCCGCGGATTTCCAGCTTGCCCAGCGTGCCCACGTCGATGAGGCCGACGCCGTTTCTCACGGCTGCCGCTTCCGCATGGATACATTCCCGCGCCGTTTTGCCGTCTTGCTGGTAATACGCGGGACGCCGCCATGCGCCAGCGATCAACCACGCCGCCCCCAGCGCGACATGCCGACCGTGCAGCGGCGTGCGCCGTTCGGGGGAAAACCCGCGTCCCGCGAGCGCGGACATGGCAACCGGATGATACATGGGACGCGCCGTGGTCGTGCCGACCGCGCCGGGCGTTTGTCCAGTGAGCCGCGCCAGTATCCGCAGCACGTTCATGTTGGAATGCTTGCCCTGACTCGGCCCCATGCCGGAGGTGGAATAGCGTTTCAGCAACTCGATATTGTCAAAGCCTTCCTGAATGGCGTTGGCAATATCCTTGAATTGCACGTCCTCATCGAAATCGACGAAATTCTTGCCCCGCGGATGTTCCACGATGGGCCAGGAATGCGAAGGCGGTTCGGCTTCGGCGGGAACTTCAATCCTTTTGTTTCCCGCATCGAGGCCGACATGCGCCGCCGCCGCGTTGCCCGCGCGTTCGCCATCCATGATTTTCGCGGCAAGCGTATGCACGCCGTTGACCTTGCCGCAGGCGAACACGCCTTCCGGCAGGCTTTCCGGCACGAACTGCGCCAAAGCGTCGTCATAGCGCATTTTTGTTTCCGCCTGATAGAGCAGATTCGCCGCGCCCGCCCAGCCGACGCTCATCAAAATGCCGTCGCAGGGAATTTCCTGCATTGCCTCGAAGGTTGCCCTGCCGTCGGCAAACGCGCCAATGCGGGCGGCGACCACCGATTTTCCGCCAGGACCCGGCACCGCTTCCGTCACGATGGCAGCGGCATGGATGGGAATGTTTTGCGCGCGCACCTGCCGCTCCAGGTCGGAAGCGGTGTGCGTCGCGCGCAAATCCACCAAGGCGGCCACGCGCGCGCCGCTTTTCGCCATGTCCAGCGCGACGCGGTAGCCGTCGGCATTGGCGGTGAGCACCAGCGGATTTTCCAGCGGACGAATGCCGTAGCGATAAAAGAGCCGTTGCGCGGCGGAAGCCAGCATCACGCCCGGCAGGTCATTTGCGCGAAATACGGCGGGCTGTTCAAACGCACCGCTGGCGACGATCACGCTTTTTGCGCGCATCTTCCGCATGGGCGCGTCCGCCGTGTGCGCGACCAGCGGCAGCCAGTGATCCTTGTAATATCCGGCGGCATAATGGTTGGTGATGACGCGGATGTTGGCCGCCGCTTCGACCTCTTGGAGCAGCGCGTCAAGGACGGCGGCGCGCCCGGCGTCCGCGCCCAACTGGTAGACGCCGCTGCCGCCCAGGCGGGCGTTTTCATCGACAATCGCCACGCTCGCGCCGGTCTTGGCCGCCGCGCGGGCTGCCGCCAGACCGGAAGGCCCGCCGCCGACGACCAGCACGTCGCAGAAGTCATACGCCTTGGCGGTGCGCTTTCTCGGCGTGGCGAAATCCACCTTGCCCAGGCCGGTAGTCAGGCGAAACACCTTTTCCCACAGGGGAAACAGCGCCTTGGTGTGAAAAGCCTTGTAATAAAAACCCACCGGCAGGAAGCGGGAGATGAGGCCGAGGAAGCGGCCATTGTCGTAATCCACGCCGCCGCCGAAGGTGTTGACCGCGGTGAGTTGCATCCCCGCTTCCAGAAGCCGCGCGTCGCCCCGGATATTGGGTTCGCCGCCATGCTGGAACAGGGCGTTCACGTCGTGATTGGCCAGTGACAAGAGACCGCGCGGACGGTGATACTTGAAGCTGCGTCCCAGCACCCGCACCCCGTTTGCCCACAGGGCGCTGCTGACGCTGTCGCCCGCGTAGCCTTCGTAACGCCGGCCCTCGAAGCTGAATTCGATTTTTTGCGCGCGATCCAGCCATTCGCGCTCGACGCTCGGCAGACGCATGTCAGTCGTCCTCCTCATGAAGCCAGGTGCGCAACACGACATCCTTTTGCGTGTCGCGTTCGGCAATGAACCAGGTGTTGCTGGGAATGTGCCGCCACCACTCGCGCTTTATCCCCGGCGCGTTGTCGCGGTTGAACACGTAGTCGCTCCATTCGGCGTCGCTCGCCGTATCGGGGTCGGGCATGACGCGCAGCGCGCCGCCATAACTGAATTCGGCAATCGGGCGCGTGCCGTTGATCGGACAGGTCATGAGTTTCATCGTCTGTTCCTTTCCTTAATGGCCGACCGAGGCCGCGCCCTTTTCGCCGGTGAGCGCGTAGTTCCTGAAGCGATCCAGCGCAAAGCCGGTAATCAGGGGATGCGGCGTATCGTGAATGAGGGTGTGCGCCATCGTCTTGCCGGCAACCGGCGTCGCCTTGAAGCCCCAGGTGCCCCAGCCGGAATCGAGATAGAAGCCTTCCAGCGGCGTCTTGCCCATGATGGGCGCGAAGTCCGGCGTCATGTCCGCCATGCCCGCCCACTGGCGCATCACGCGCACGTTGGAAAGAAAGGGGAACATGTTGAGCATTTCCGCCGTCAGGCCTTCGACGAATTCCAGCGAGGAGCGCGTGGAATGCGCTTCGTAAGGATCGAGGGACGCGCCCATGACCAGCTCGCCACGCGCCGACTGGCTGATATAGACGTGCAGGCTGCCGGAAACCAGGATCGGATCGAGAAAGGGCTTGACCGGTTCGGAAACCATCGCCTGCAAGGGATGGATGTAGATGGGCGAGGGAATCTCCAGCATTTTCAGGATGCGCGGCGTAAATCCGGCCACGGCGCACAGCACCTTCGGCGCGGCGACATGGCCTTTGGACGTGTGTACGCCTTTCACCTTGCCGCCCGCCGTATCGATGCCCAGTACTTCGGTTTTCTGGTGGATTTCCACGCCGCGCCGATCCGCGCCGCGCCCGTAACCCCATGCCACGGCGTCATGCCGCGCCACCGAACCCGGCGCGTGGTAGAGCGCGCCGAGGATGGGGGCATGGCCGCCACAATCGATGTCGATCATCGGCGCGGCCTTTTTTACCGCCTCTGGCCCAACCAGTTCGGAATCGACGCCGTAATGCTTGTTCACCTCCGCCCGCCAGCGCATGGTTCTGAGCGAGGCGTCGGTATGCGCCAGCGTGAAGTGACCGCGATTGGCGTAAAACAGGTTCAGGTCGAAATCCGCCGACAGATCCTGCCACAATTTGACCGAGGCGTCGTAGAACTGCACGCCTTCCGGCGTCAGGTAATTGGAGCGAATGATGGTGGTGTTGCGCCCGGTGTTGCCGCCGCCGATGTAACCTTTTTCCAGTACGCAGACATTCGTGACGCCATGTTCGCGCGCCAGGTAATAGGCCGCCGCCAAGCCATGCCCGCCGCCGCCGATGATGACCACGTCGTAGGCGGGTTTCAGTTTTTCGTGGCGGGCAAACATCCGGGGTTCGGGATGCTTTTGGGAAAACGCGAAACGCAACAGTCGCCAGGGCATGATAGGCTCCTCGTGGGGAAATTAGCGAAAGACCACCGTCTTGTTGCCGTGCGTCAGCACCCGGTCTTCGAGGTGATAGCGCAGGCCGCGCGCCAGCACCGCCTTTTCGATGTCCTTGCCGTACCGCACCAGGTCTTCGGGCTGATCGGAGTGATCGACGCGAATCACGTCCTGTTCGATGATTGGCCCCTGATCCAGTTCGGTGGTCACGTAATGGCAGGTTGCGCCAATCAGTTTCACGCCGCGCTCGAACGCCTGATGATAGGGTCTCGCGCCGACGAAGCTGGGCAGGAAGCTGTGATGGATGTTGACGATGCGTCCCGGATAGCGGGCGCACAGTTCCGGCGAAAGCACTTGCATGTAACGCGCCAGCACCATCGCGTCGCCTTTTGCCGCGTCGAACAGCCGCGCCACTTCGGCATAGGCGGCATCCTTCGTTTCCGGCGTCACCGGCACATGGTGAAAGGGAATGCCGTGCCATTCGGAAAGTCCCCGGAAGGTCTCGTGATTGGAGATGACGCAGGGAATCTCGATGTCCAGGTCTTTCGACCGCCAGCGCGACAGCAGATCGTAGAGACAATGCTCCTGCTTCGACACCAGGATGACAACGCGCTTTTTGCGCGCGCTGTCGCTTACCTGCCATTGCATCTGGAAGCGTTCGGCAATGGGCGCGAAGCGGCTTTTGAAGGTTTCCGGATCGAAAGGCAGCGAGTCCGCGAGAATTTCCTGCCGCATGAAAAACTGCCGCGCCGCCGCGTCGGCATGGTGGTTGGCCTCGACAATCCAGCCGCGATGTTCGGCAATGAAGCCGCTGACCGCGGCAACGACGCCCACCTGATCGGGACAGGAAAGCGTGAGGGTGTAACGCCGGGAAGAAGACATGAAAATCTCCGTGAAATTCATACAACGAAACATTGGTTCTTATTATGCAACTTACGCCCGATATTGTCAACCACTCGAAAGACGCAATGCAACAAAAACAAATCGTGGGGAAATTTACGGAAACCGCATGTTTTTGTTGCGTTGCGTAACGGAAGTGACGGCGAATCCGCGTCGATTGCCCGGCGCTTTTCGACCGGGCGTGTGTTT
>JAIRLE010000128.1 GCA_031259605.1 Zoogloeaceae bacterium | reverse complement strand
TCTAACTCCATTGGGAAGGGGTTTCTCTCCCCTCGAGAATGGCTACGGTCGAAACCCCGGCCGCGGCCGGGGTCTCAACCTTCGCGTCTTTCTTACGGGCGAGGTTTCAAACCGGAGTTGGTTTTACGATGACCAACGCCATGGGCGCGCCCGCTTCGGGTTACAACCCGAAACAAAGCCCGGCACACATGCAATGTTTCTCTTACATATCGGGACTTTAATACGCGCTGGATGAGCGCTGGTATGGCGGCGCTTCTCCTTTTCCCATCCACTCATCACAAGGAGATGTTCATGAACCCGCAAAAAATCCTCATTGCCGCCTTGGCGGCATGCGCGCTGAGCTTTGGCATAGGCGCCGCCTACGCGGGCGGCCCGGAATGCCCAGGCGGCGGATTTCACGATGGCGGCAGGTACGGACACTGGAACGCGGAAGATCGCGACGAGCGCCGGACGGCGCGGCAGGAAAAACTCCACAAGGCGCTGAACCTTTCCGAAGCGCAGGAAGCCGCCTGGAAAACCTTCATTGCCGACGCCAACCCGCAATGGCAGCGCCCCGATCGAAACGCCTTCGCCCAACTTTCCACGCCGGAGCGACTGGAAAAAATGCTGGAATTTTCCCAAAAGCATCAGGAATTCATGGCACAACGCCTCGCCGCCCTGAAAACCTTTTATACGCAATTGAGCGACGAACAGAAAAAGACCTTCGACAGTTTCCATCGCGGCAGCGATAAAAAACGTCCGCGCGGCAACAAGAAATCCAAACGCTGACCGCCCGGCCTTTACGGAAGGAACCCAGGTTTTTGTCTGCATTCCTTCCGCAACCCTCTTTCCGGCGCGATAATTTTTCGCGCCGTTTTCAATGAGGCGCAAGTAAGAATGGCGGAAATCCAGTGGCTGCAATGGTTTCCCCCCTCCCCCCCCTTTTTTTCTTGGAGGCTCCCTCCAGTTCCAGGAAAGGGTTTACGCTCTCCCGCCATGCGGGAGAACGGACGGCAAGCGACGGCGCGGACTGAAAATACGCTGCCGGCATTCATGCGATTGACGTGCGATGCGGCTTTAGTGCAACACACGATGTTCCTTTTCCGGGTTGAGCATGGGCGCGCCGCCGGGAGAGGCGTGGCGGCAGGTCAGACGCCAGCCGTGCGGTCCGCGCAGGTAGATGTGGGTGGCCTGGACGGGGCCGTTGACCTTCTTGTTGATGTGCAAGTGTTCAATCATGTGGTGGACGGAAATCAACATGCCGTGCCAGCGGGCGACGCGCTGGCGACGGATTTCCATCCGGGCGTTGCCGCCGAGGATGCCGCGCCAGCTTGCCTGGATGGCGACAAAGCCTTGCAGGTGCGCGCCGGTTGGATGGATGCAGACGATCTCGTCGTCCTCCGCCCAAACGCTCATCAGGGCGTTGAGGTCGCGCTGGACGATAGCCTTGTAGAAAGCGGTTTCGACGTCTTCCGGCGTAGGGTAGATGAGTGCGGTGGACATGTCGGTCAGTTCAGGAGCGGCTGGCAGAGATCGAAGACTTCCTGCGGCGCGATGTTTTCCAGGCAATCACTGTGACCGAGCGGGCAGACGCGTTTGAAGCAGGGGCTGCACGGCAGGTCGTGGCGCACGATGACAGCCCGATCGGAGAGGGGCGGCGTGAAGTTTGGCGAGGAGGAGCCGAAAATGGCGAGCACGGGTCTTGAAAGCGCCGCCGTGACGTGCATCAGGCCGGAATCGTTGCAGACCACCAGCTTCGCCAGCGCAATGAGGTCGATGGCCTGATCGACGCGGGTCTTGCCGCAGAGGTTGCGGCAGCCGCCGGACGCCTGACGGCAAATGTCTTCCGCCAGCGCGCGATCCTTTGCCGATCCCAGGAGCCACACTGCGCAACCGGTTTTTGTCAGTTCTCGCGCCAGCGCGGCGAAGTGCCGGGCCGGCCAGCGCTTGGCCGGCCCGTATTCCGCGCCGGGACAAAAAACAACGAGACGTTCCGGGTTTTCCAGTTCCAGCGCGGATAAAGCCGCCATTTGCGCCGCTTGCGTGGAAACGAGGCGCGGCGCGGCAACGGGGCGGACGAGCGGCGTTCCCGGTTCCTGCGCCAGTTGCGCAAAGCGTTCCACCATCAGGGGCAGCGCGCCTTTATCGAGTTTGTGCCGGACATTCACCAGTCCAAGGCGGCATTCCCCCGTAAAACCGACACGCACGGGAATTCTGGCAAAAAAGGGAACCAGGGCGGACTTGAAGGAATTGGGCAGCACATAGGCCCGCCGATAGCCGCGCCGCGCCAAGTCGCGGGCCAGATGAAAACGCTTGCGCAAGGCCAGTTCGCCATGCGCGCAAGGATTTTCGATGACGCCGGAAATCCCCGGCATCCGGGAAAGCGCCGGGGTGACCCAGGCTGGAGCCAGGGCGTCCAGACGAAGATCCGGCGCCCCCTGCCGGAGGCGGGCAAACAGCGGCTCCGCCATGATGGCGTCGCCTATCCAGGAAGGCGCGACGACGAGGACGCGTGAGACGGCATCGGAACGGGAAGACGCCGGATTCATGGCAGATGGTTCGTGGGGAGATATTTTCCCCGCGCTTCATCGTGTCGACACAGGCTCGGGTAATAACATTCCGGACGCCAGGTGGCGCGGGAGAGGATGCTGTTGGGTTTTGCGCGCCAAAGGTGTCCATTCTTGCCTCGCCAAAGCAGTTTTTCCCCAGGCGCGTATTCATCGGAAAGGCATTCGCCGCCGCGCGAAGTGGTCAGTTGCCGCGCCTTCTGGAGGCGATCCGCTTCTTTTTTCTGTTCGCGGCACACCGAACACCATCTTCCTCTCAGGATGTTTTCGAGTCTCCCCTCCCAGACATGTCCCTCGCGGCATTTCCACTTCAGCTTGGAGCGGAAATCCACATATTGCGCAGAAAGACACACGCCACCGCGCTGACGCGCGATTTGCTGGGTGTATTCCAGGGAATACTTCATACGCATAACAAGTTCATCGTAAAACCAACTCTGGTTTGAAACCCCGCCCGTAAGAAAGGTGCGAAGGTTGAGACCCCGGCCGCGGCCGGGGTTTCGACTGTAGCTGTAGCCATTCTCGAGGGGAGAGAAACCCTTTTCCAATGACGTTAGACCGGCAGCCCTGAAGGGCTGCCGCTAATTTCTTGCTGAAACCTTCAAATATGGGCAAGCCAGCTTTCATGCGCGCTCGAACGACCGTTGACCACGTCGAAGAATTTCGCCTGCAAGCGTTCCGTGACCGGGCCGCGCGCGCCGCTGCCGATCCTGCGGTCGTCCACTTCCCGTATCGGCGTGACTTCCGCCGCCGTGCCGGTGAAGAAGGCTTCGTCGGCGCAATAGACCTCGTCGCGGGTAATGCGCTTTTCTTCTACCGAAATATCGTTCTCAGCGGCAAGTTTCAGGATAGTGTCGCGAGTAATGCCTTCCAGGCAGGCGGTGAGTTCCGGGGTATGGAGTTTGCCGTTCTTGACGATGAACACGTTCTCGCCGGAGCCTTCGGCCACGTAACCTTCGGGGTCGAGCAGCAGGGCTTCGTCGTAACCGGCGTTGGTCGCCTCGTTGTTGGCGAGGATGGAATTCACATAGGGACCGGACGCCTTGGCGCGCACCATGGAAATATTCACATGATGGCGGGTGAAGCTGGAAACCTTGACCCGGATGCCACGCGCCATCGCCTCCTCGCCCAAGTACGCGCCCCAGGGCCAAGCGGCCACGGCCAGATGCACCTTCGCGCCCCTGGTGGAAAGCCCCATCTTCTCGGAACCATAGAAGGCGAGCGGACGGATGTAGGCGGAATCGAGGTTGTTGGCGCGGACAACTTCCTTTTGCGCCTCGTTTACCGTCTCCTTGTCGAAGGGCAATTCCATCTGGAATATGTGGGCGGAATTGAACAGACGGTTGGTATGTTCCCTGAGGCGGAAAATGGCCGTGCCGGAAACGGTCTGGTAGGCACGCACCCCTTCGAACACGCTCATGCCGTAGTGGAGCGAATGCGTCAGGAAATGCAGCTTCGCTTCCCGCCAGGGAACCAGCTTGCCGTCAAACCAGATAAACCCGTCCCGTTCCGCCATGCTCATGATTTCCGTCTCCTCGTCAAAAATACCTGCGCCAAAAACGTCTTATTCTAGCGGATTCGTCCGTGTGATGCGCGACAAACGCAGTGGACGCCGTCCAGAGGCACCCGGAGCGGCGGATACCTGATATGATTCCGCTCCCTTTCTCCTGTTCCTTGCGCCAATCATGAGTCCTGACGCCATACAGATTGTCGGCACGCTTATTTTCGCGGTCGCCATCCTGCACACTTTTTCCGTCGGCATCATTGCAAAGCTGGCTGTCCGGAATCCCGCCAACGCGGGGCTATGGCGTCTGCTGACCGAGGTGGAGACGGTTTTCGGCATCTGGGCGGTGGCGCTCGTGCTCTTCATCGCCTTCCACAGCGGCAGCGAGAAGGCGGTGAGCTATCTTGACAGCCTGACATACACGGAGCCGATGTTCGTCTTCGCCATCATGGTGATGGCCGCTTCCCGTCCGATTATCCAGTTTTCCGCGCAGATCGTGCGTGTGGTTTCCTCGCTGTTGCCCATATCGAAGCCTGTCGCGGTCTATTTCACCATCATGTCCGTGACGCCGCTTTTGAGTTCCTTCATCACCGAGCCGGCCGCCATGACCCTGGCCGCCCTGATGCTGAAGGAACAGTATTACAGCAAGAACATCTCCGCGCGTTTGATGTACGTCACCATCGGCTGCCTGTTCGTGAATGTTTCCATTGGAGGCACCCTGACCAATTTTGCCGCGCCGCCGGTGCTCATGGTTGCCCATGCCTGGAACTGGAGCTCCCTCTTCATGCTGGAGAATTTTGGCTGGCGCAGTGCGGTGGCGGTATTCTTCAACGCTGTGGTTGTCACGCTGCTCTTCCGCAAGGAACTGAGCCGCGTCGTCCTGACGGCTGCCGAAGAGGCGAACAAGGTTCCGTTGGGAATGATGACGATCCATCTCTTCCTGCTCTTCGTCATCGTCTGCTTTTCCCATGACGCCCCAGTCTTCATCGGCGCTTTCCTGCTCTTCATGTTCGTGGCGAGCGCCTACCCGCAGCACCAGGATCGCCTGATCCTGCGCGAGGGATTGATGGTGGCCTGTTTTCTCGCCGGTCTGGTCACGCTGGGCGGGCAGCAGGGCTGGTGGCTGACGGCGCTGTTTGCCAAAATGGACGCCGCCAGCATTTATTACGGCGCGACCGCGCTGACTGCCGTGACCGACAACGCGGCGCTCACCTTCCTGGGAACGCAGGTGCCCGGCCTGACCGACGAATTCAAATACGCGCTGGTATCCGGCGCGGTCACTGGCGGCGGGCTGACGGTCATCGCCAACGCGCCGAATCCGGCGGGCATGTCGATCCTGAAAGGCAGCTTCAAGGACGGCACGGTCAGTCCCCTGTGGCTTTTCCTTTCCGCCGCGTTGCCGACCGTGGTGGCGATCCTCGCCTTCCGCCTGTTGTGAGCGGCGGCCCATCGGTCGGTTTCGTCTCGCTCGGTTGTCCCAAGGCGGCGAGTGACGCGGAGCTTATCCTCACCCGTCTGCGCGCGGAAGGATATGGAACGGTGCCTGCCTACGCCGCCGCCGATCTGGTAATCGTCAATACCTGCGGCTTCATCGACGCGGCGGTGACGGAATCGCTGGAAGCCATTGGCGAGGCGCTGGCGGAAAACGGCAAAGTCATCGTCACCGGCTGTCTGGGCGCGCGAAAAGACCTGATATGGGCGGCGCATCCGAAAGTGCTGGCGGTGACCGGCCCGCACGCGACCGAAGAAGTCATGACCGTCGTGCATCACTACCTGCCGCCGCCGCACGATCCCCTGGCGCATCTCGTGCCGCCGCAGGGCGTGCGGCTGACGCCGGGACACTTCGCGTACCTGAAGATTTCCGAAGGCTGCAATCACCGTTGTTCGTTCTGCGTCATCCCCGCCCTGCGCGGCCCCCTGGTCTCGCGTCCGGTGGGCGAAGTGCTGGGCGAAGCCGAGCGGCTGGTGGAAGCGGGGGTCAAGGAGTTGCTCCTCGTCTCGCAGGATACCAGCGCCTATGGCGTGGACGCGAAATACCGCACCGGCTTCTGGGGCGGACGCCCGGTAAAGACCCGGCTGAAGGAACTGTGCGCCGCGCTTTCCGGCTTTGGCGTCTGGGTGCGACTGCATTATGTCTATCCTTACCCGGCGGTCGATGATCTGATCCCGCTGATGGCGGAGGGAAAAATCCTGCCCTATCTGGACGTTCCCTTCCAGCACGCCAATCCGCGCATTCTCGCCGCCATGCGGCGTCCGGCGGCAGCGGAAGACATGCTGGAACGCATCGAGGGCTGGCGCAGGGATTGCCCGGAAATCACGCTGCGCTCCACCTTCATTACCGGCTTTCCCGGAGAGACGGAGGCCGAATTCCAGGAATTGCTGGACTTTTTAATGGCCGCGCAACTGGATCGCGTGGGCGCGTTCGCCTATTCTCCGATGGAAGGCGCGCCCGCCAACGCCCTGCCGGGGCTGCCGTCGGAAGAGGAACGCGAGGATCGCCGCCGCCGCCTGATGGAAGCGCAGGCTGAAATCAGCGCGAAGAAGCTCGCGCGCAAGATTGGCTCGGAAATGACGGTGCTGGTCGATGCCGTCGATGAGGAAGGCGTCATGGCGCGCGGCAAGGGCGACGCGCCGGAAGTCGATGGTCTGGTGTGCCTCGACGGTTTCTTCGCCGCCGAACCCGGCGATTTTTTGCGCGTCAAAATCATCGACGCAGACACGCACGATCTGTACGCGCAAATCGCGGAAGACGGGGATCGAGCGACATGAGTCATTCTTCTCTGCCGCGCTTTTCGGTCTTGACGACTTTCCAGTTGCCTTGCACTTCCTGAAAAGTGACTCTAACTCGTTGCGTGGGACAGCAATTTGAATCGTCATCAGCATAATCGACGCCCTCGCGTCAATGGTATGCCCAACACCCTGGATTGTTTGTCAGGAAGGTTTATAAACATGAGGAACGCGACAGGTTTGCAGCAGCAGACCGTCGCAGACCGAATCGATGAACGTGGCGTAGCTTTGTTCGAGCAGGTCGAGCTGCGCTGGCTGACGGGAACGTAGACGACGGGAGACCCCGGTATCAGTCCGTTGGGCTGGACGGGCGTATCTTCCGGCATGGCGAAGGTAGCGGTAATGAATTCGTTCGCGCCCGTCCATACCCCGGTTTTTCCGGGTCGTCGGAGAGCGTCACGAAAGGTACGCCGTTCATCGTAAGATTGAGATCGCCCGCTTCGCCGGTCGCGCCGTCGGCACGGGCCGAAAATACGATGTCGGCATTCATGCGATTGCCCTGCCCTCTCGCTCATGAGCGCGCCGCGCCTGGAAGAGCACAGCGCGTCATCCGCCGCTCGTCAGCCCGCCAGCCGCCGGTGGGCGAGCATGAGGGCGATGCGCCAGGCGATGATGGTGATAGCAATCAGGGCGGCGACGTGAGCGAAGGCGTTCGCCGGAACATTGCCGTGCAAGAGCGAACGCGCCAGCGCGACGCCATGCGCGAGCGGCAACCAGGCGCCCAGGGCGGCCAGCCAGTCGGGCAATTGGTCGGCCGGAAAAAAGACGCCGGAAATCAGGGTCATGGGCGTGATGAACAAGGTAAAGTAGTACATGAAAAAGCCATAGGACGAGGCCAGCGCCGTAAAGATCAGACCCAGCGCCGCAAAAGCCAGCCCCATCAGGAAGACCACCGGCAATACCCAGAGCGCCAGGCTGCTCTTGGTCAGACCCATCAAGGCGATGACCAGCAGGATGGCCGCGCCGGAAAGCAGCGCCTTGCTGGCTGCCCAGATGAGTTCGCCCAGCAATATGTCGGCAAGCCCCAGCGGCGTATTGAGGATGGCCTCCCAGGTTTTCTGTTCGTGCATCCGCGCAAAGGCCGAATACAATGCCTCGAAGCTGGCGGCGTTCATGGTGGAAGCGCAGATGACGCCCGCCGAGAGAAAGGCCACATAAGGCTGTCCTTCCAGCGAGGGCAGCAATCCCCCCAGACCATAGCCCAGCCCGAACATGTAAATCATGGGGTCGGCAAGATTGCCCAGCAGGGCGGGCAAGGCCGTCTTGCGCCAGACAAAGAAATTGCGCTGCCAGACCGCTATCCAGTTCATCGTAAAAGCAACTCCGTTTGAAACCCCGCCCTTCTTCCGCATCTGACCGGCAAAGCGTCTTGCCTCATGCCCGACTACCGCCCGGACGAATTCACCGGCATGGCGAACAGCCGGGATTTGCCGGGGAGGAACCCGCATACGCTCGAATCGCTGTCGATGCCTGGGATGAAGCTGCTGTGACGCTTGTCGAAGAATCGATCATCTTTCATCAAGTGTTGCAGACCGCCAGGTTTCCACGTGGTCAAGCCGCCCATCAAAATTTGTACGCCCGATGCAGGGCCACCACGCCAAGGCACAGGTTGAAGTATTCGACTCTTTCCAGCCCCGCGGATTCCATCAGGCTTTTCAGGCTTTCCTGATCCGGGTGCATGCGGATGGATTCGGCAAGGTACTGGTAACTGGAGGCGTCACGGGTAACGAGTTGGCCGATTTTCGGGATGACCTTGAAGGAATACAGATCGTAGAGCGGCGCGAGCGGTTTCCAGACGCGCGAGAATTCCAGCACCAGAAGGCGTCCTCCGGGCTTCAGTACCCTGCGCATTTCAGCCAGCGCCCGGTCCTTGTGGGTCATGTTGCGCAGACCGAAAGAAACCATGACGCAATCGAACACATCGTTCTTGAAGGGGATTCGCTCGGCGTTGCATTGCGCGGCCGGAACGGCATGACCACGATCCAGCAGGCGATCGCGGCCATGCGTCAGCATGGCGTTGTTGATGTCGGTCAGCAATACCAGACCCTGCGCGCCGACGCGCTTGGCGAAGGCCAGCGACAGGTCGCCGGTGCCGCCCGCGATGTCCAGTACCCGCGCGCCCTTGCGGACGCCGCTCTGCGCCACGGCAAAACGCTTCCACAGGCGATGCAGCCCCGCGGACATGAGGTCGTTCATCAGATCATAACGGCGGGCGACGGAGTCAAAGACTTCCGCCACCTTTTTTTCCTTGTCGCTTTCATTCACTTTCTGAAAGCCGAAGTGGGTCAGAGTGTCATCGCTCATGATATTCCAATAAGACAGGCTGCAAAAACGTGCGCCAACACGCAACCGCGCCAGTTGCCTTGGGTAGCGCCTGAGTGCGCCGCGGCACGGCTTTCAACGCGCTATGCGGTTGTCTCCACCGAGAGGTAGCTGGCGACTTCGAAATCCAGGCCGCGCTGGATGACTTTTTGCAGATTGATGCGCGATACTTTTTCGTTGTATACCAGCGAAAGTCCACGCGACGCGGCAAACGTGCCCTTGGGTAAAACCAGCATGGCTTCGCCGTTGGACGTAGGCGGCGGCAGACGGAAAGCCGGCATATAGGGTTCCCGATCGCCGCGCGTCGCGGTAAGCGAACGCACGGCAACGCCTTGAGGTTCGCCCGGCAGCATGGAAACACCCAGATTGAGACAATCTTCCTCGTTATCCTGAATCAGCCAACTGACCTTGCCCAGTTGATAGCGCGCGCCGCCCTGCGAACTGACGGCAATCAACTGACTGTAGGCAGTCTGCTGTCCGGCAATCTGCCGACAAAGGCGAAAGCCGTTGACGGAATAGTCAATGACATCCCAAGTATCGTAAATGAAATCATGGTGCGCCACTTCCGAAGGCGGCAACAGGTCGCTGTCCAGCGACGTGATCGCGCTCTTTTTCCCCGTGCTGTCGGGCTGCCGGAAGGTTTCGTTCGCGATCGCCGTGTACATCGACTCGAAACCCAGCGTCACCCTGGCTTCACCCTTGGTGGCGAAACGCCGGAAACGGCGCGGACTGGAAAGCAGCGACCAGGGCGTCAAGAGCCTGCCCAGCAAACGCCGCGCGCGCGTGGCGCTGATTGCGCCCAAGCCCAGTTGCTCCGGCGTGGCGCCGTTCGCCAGTTGTGTTTGCGTGTCGCGGATTTTTTCCGTCAGGAAGGTAATGTTCGGATGCCAGACGCTATCGCTCACCATGCCATTGCGCGGTTGATGCAGTCCCTTGTCCTCTTTCAGATCGATGACGAACGCGGGCGCGTCTTCCAGGGAATCCACCGGATGAATGGAGACCAGCGACGCCCAGCGCCAGGCTAGATAGCGAATGGTCTGCTGATCATTGAGGGAGTAATTGTAGGGATTGGCAATCTCGATGAGCAAGAAAGCCAGATAGGCGGTGGCCGGGCAGACATCCTGGTTTTCTTCGCGGATGGGTTCGGGCACGATTCTTTGTGCCAGGCCATGTTCTTCCGCCAGCGCGTAATGCCGGTTGATCTGCTGCCAGAGACCCTTTGGCATTTCCTGGCGCGCGGCATAGTATTCGCAGAGGATGGCGCAACTGTAATACATGACGCGATACAGCGCCAGCGCCAGCTTGCGGGCGCGCGCCTGATCGTCGTAGGCGCTCCGGTCATGCAGCAGCGCCTGTACGCAGTATTCGTAAGCCTTCCCCATCGCGCGCAACGTTTGCGTCACATGCTGGAAAACCTCTTCATCCCGTTCGCGCAGGGGCAGGCTGCTGTCGCGATAACGCTCGCCCAGGGATTCGCAGCATGGATACAGCGACACGCGCACCTGTTCCAGCACGTCCAGATAAACCCCGATTTCGGGCGGTTGTTCGACAAGGCAATCCAGCATGTGACGAATGCCCAGCAGCGCTTTTTGCGGAAAGTCGTTCGGCAGCGCGGCAATCATCCGCAGGCCGGTCGTCAAGTCGGCAATGACCACACGCGGCGCGCCGGACGGCGAAGAAGGCTGCCCCGGCTTCTGCGTGTAGACGCCCGTAGAAAACTGTGTGGGCGTATATTCAATCATGTATTTCGCTCCTTTGTCATAACAACATTCGTTCTGTGCCGCCATTATGGACGTACTGAACCTAATCATGTCAGCAGTTTACACTCGGCGGACACTACGCCATAAAATACCACAGGAATCGGGCGCAATGAAAAGCGGCGAAAAGTTCATCGTAAAACCAACTCCGGTTTGAAACCCCGCCCGTAAGAAAGGCGCGAAGGTTGAGACCCCGGCCGCGGCCGGGGTTTCGACCGCAGCCATTCTCGAGGGGGAGAGAAACCCCTTCCCAATGGAGTTGGACCGACAGCCCTGAAGGGCTG
>JAIRLE010000030.1 GCA_031259605.1 Zoogloeaceae bacterium | reverse complement strand
GTGTTCCCTATGCTCGCGCAATTTATTGATGAAGCCCAGCGCGTTCGGGTTGACATCCATAAGTAAACCGCTCGTACAAAGATGCAGCGCCAGGCTCTTGACGCGCTGTGCAACAGCGTTCCCGGTCAAACCATGATCGCGCCCCACGTCCTGAAAAGTTCTTCCTGCAAGAACAGCGCGCATGAAAGCGATAGACAAGAGTGTCTTATTATCGAGCATTTTCGGAACACCGAAAAGGGAGTGTCAGCAGTCCGTAATGTTCGCCAGGTCAAGCAAAATCAGCCACAGGAAATTCGGCCACAAAATAGCCGATTTCGACACTGGCTCACGCCCATCGGCAGTACATCCTTTTTATAGGCAGAGACGCAGGAATTTCCTGCGATAAAACGCCATCTTTGTGAAATACGGCTTAATGCAACGGGCTATGCAAGTTCTTGCCAGCAAAGCATAAAATAAAATATTCAAGTTTATCAAAAAATCCAGTATGATAAACATGATTCAGGACTCGCTTTAGAAGCATCAAAACATTGCCAGTGAGAAGAATTGCAATGTTTTACAAACCGGCCTTCATAACAAAAGAAGCTTTTTAAAAATAATGTAATTACTGTTCTATTCTGCAATTTTGCAGCGAAAATTTATTTTTGTTACACACATCCGAAACCGGCAACGCCGCTTGAGTCCGCGACGTAGCCATCACATATTGGTTCCGGCCCGGCATTGCCGACCAGGGCGGCCAGATCGCCCTTGGGGGAGCCTGGACGAAAGGCGGGCGGGAGCGGGTTCCCTGATCCCGGCGCACAAAAGCTACATCGCGCAGCGCAACTTCTACGACGGTCAATGCCAGCGGGCGGGGTTGAGCCGCATGCACGGGTTGCGCCATCGCTATGCGCAGAGGCGCCACGAGGCATTGACCGGATGGAAGGCTCCGGCGGCGGGCGGGCTGCCTGCGGGAGCATGGACGCTTGAGCAGCGCGCGCGGGATGCTCTCGCGCGGCGGATCATCAGCCGGGAGTTGGGGCATGAAAGGGCGCAGGTTACCGCGATTTATCTGGGGAGACAGGGCGCGGGCGGGTAAGTCGGCGCTGCCCTCGATGCCGGAGCCGCTGGCTCATGGCCGCGCCAGGGTCAGGCGGTTCTGACTTCGTCGAGCAGGTCGGGGTGACGATCCAGCAATTTGAACAGCTTGACCAATGCCAGCGGCGGCCTGGTCTTGCCATTCTCATAGCGCGAGAAGGCATTGATGCCGCCGCCGAAGATTTCGGCAGCCTCACGCTGGCCAAGATCGAGCTTCTTGCGCACACTCATGATGAAACCCGGATCGACGATGGCCGCGTTCACCTGTTTGGAGAAAGCGTGCATTTCGCGCATGACGCGGTTCGATTCCGCCGCGTCCAATACCGACTCGGCGCAGGCCGGGCAGAAGTCGCCAGTCACCGCCGCAATGACGGCAGTTTCACCCTTGTAGGTGTAGGGCAGATCGCGGGTGTCATGGATCAGTTCCGCCGCGCCGCAAACAGGACATTTCATATCTATAGCTCCTTGAAGGACACGATCAGCACGTCATCAATGACCGTCAGCTTCAGGTACACATCGCCCGCCTGCGTGCTCGGGCGGTACACGTCCTGCCATGCCGTGTGATCGGCATGGGTGGTCATGCTCTTGTAGAAATCCGTTGGCGTCAGTGCCATCACCACGTCCAGCATGTCGGAGAAGGAAAGCCCCAACTCATTTGCGCCAGTACGCGCCGCGTGCGTGGTGCGCACATTGCCAGCCTCTACCAAGGCTTTGACGACTGACAGCTTGCAGTGTGGGGTTCGCTTTTCCATGGACGCATTCTGACCTGCCTGGTTTGTTTTGGCAAGTTGGTTAATTGTGGAACTCGGAAATGCGCAGCCAAGAACAGGTGGCGGCTGGAATCGCCGGGCGCTTTCATTCGCCGTATGCGCGCGTGGCGGCGCAGCCGGGGACATATCCGGCCTTCATTCCCGGCAGCGGTTCGGGGTCGGGCTGGACCTGTTCGAGATAGCACGTCCGCACCGAGAAATTCAGCCCCTCCTTGGCGACCGCCCTGGCATCGACCAGGAAGCGCCAGGCCTGCGCGTCGGGCTTGCGGAAGAAAGCGGCCACGCCGACATAGCCAGCCTCGGGCAGGAGCCGCTCCGTCAATTCCAGCGCCGCGCCGGGGATCAACACCACTTCCTTCACCGCCAGGAATTCGGTGGGGAACAATTCGCCATCGCGCTTGCCGCTGGTAAACGCATTGAATGTCAGCCGCGCAAACTCGTTCTTGTCCTTCAATTGGTAAATCCGCACCACGATCGAGAGCGATTTGCCATTGGCGTCGAGATTGACGGCATCGCCCGCCAGCCCCTTCAGCGCGTATTCCATCGGGCCGCGAATTGCCACCGGCCCCGACCGGGGGAGCGCCACTTCCGCCTTGGGCGTCTTCTCCGTATCTTTCATCAACCACTTGCAGCCCGGCAGCGAGACGGCGAGCATCGCCGCCAGCAGGACATGGCGCGCGGCGATCCGGAACAGGGACAGATCAGACATGGGTGATGACCTCTTGCGATTGGATGTCGAGCAGTTCGCGCAATTGCGCGAGCACGGATTCATCCTTGATGACGGTATGCAGCCAGGTTTCGAGCGGCATCTCCGCCCATTTGGCGGCGCGTTCGACCAGCAGCGCCACCGGGCTGTGCGGCTCGCAGGTACGGAAGTAATAGGCGGCTTCGCGCAGCTTGTGGATCGCCGCGGCGCGGGCGGCGCCGGGCGTTTGCGCGGGGGCGGACGTCTGGATGGAGGCGGGGGCCGGGACGGGCGCGGCTTCGCCGGGCGATGGCGCCCCGCCCGGGTCGTCGCGGGCGGGCGAGGCCGCTTGCGCGGGCACCGGGCCGCCGCCGTATTGCGTGAACAGGCGGTGCACCACATCGCCGCACGCATCGAGCGCATCGCGCAGCCCGGCGAGACTGGGCGCCTCGCCGAAATCATGGGGCCGGGCGTCGGCGTCGAATGCCTGGCGGCCAAGAAGGGACTGCACATCTGGGAAGACCATTTCCTCATCGAATGCGTGGATGTCGACTCCGGCGAACCGCTGCCGCCGGGCGAAAAGGGCGAGATCGTCATCACCTCGCTCACCCGCGAAGCCTTCCCCATGATGCGTTTCCG
>JAIRLE010000132.1 GCA_031259605.1 Zoogloeaceae bacterium | reverse complement strand
CGCAAGTATACCCGCAAAACAACCCGGTTTATACCGTTCCATGTCGTGACACATCGGACGAAAAAAATCCGAAAACCCTTGCTGTTACTGGAGTTTCCGGACTTTATCGGACTACATCGCATGCTCTATTGGTGCCCCGGAAAGGACTCGAACCTCCACGCCTTGCGGCACTTGATCCTAAGTCAAGCGTGTCTACCAGTTTCACCACCGAGGCAACAAAGCGGATAGATTCTATCCGCTCCACCCCGTTCTCTCCAAGCACCGGCCGCAAGAGGAAAAATTGTTGCATTATTTGCGCAACGGTTTGGCTGTTTTTTGTCTTTTTGCCGCGCATCGCGAGGCCGGATGATAGAGTAATGACCGTTCTGGTCAGGCGGATTGGAACGATTCGCCCCGCCGCGAAAGTCCATGTTTTCTTACTGTCCTCGCGTTCATGAAACACGTATATCATTTTTGCCTGATAGCGACAATATTGGCGCTACCCTTGGCGGGATGCGAGTCGAATGCATCCGAAATATGGGAGCAGCCCGTGCTCAGGGCCGCCATCGTAATCTTCGGCGTCCTCGGATTCATCGTGGCCGTTGCATGCAGCGACAGGCGCGCCACGAAAATGTTCGCGCGCCGGCAAGAAGACGCCGGCGAGAACGCCGACAATGACATCTCCGGCGAAATGGCGGATGCGGACGGCTTTCCGCCGGATTCCGGCAACGATCGCTACGGTATCCTCTTGCGAATTTCCCGGGATGAAGACGTCCCCGCCAAAGTCCTGTCCAGCATTCTGGACAGCATCGGCGAAGCGGAAATCGAAGAAGCCGGACTGGACGAAGTGAAAAAACGGCTCACGGGCAAGGCGGGAGAATACCGGAACCTGCTTTTCCTCCTGCGCGAGCGCGAAAGCGACGATCCGGAAATCCGTCTTCTGCGCGAAGAGGCCCGCCAGTCCCTGCAACAGGGACAGTTCCAACAAGTCGCCGATGTCCTGGGCAGCGCGCGGGAATACGACCTTCGCATCATGGACGAGCTGGAAAGCGCCGCCCGCGAACGGCGGCTTTCCGCCGCGGAGACAACGGCGGAGCTGGCCACGCTCGCCAAGTTGCAATTCAACCGCGCCGCTTACCGCAAAGCCGCCGCCGAATTCGCCCGCGCCGCCGAAATCGTCCCCGCCGATACCGCGTTCGCCCGCCAATACCGGCAAAAGGAAGCCACTGTGCTTCACGATCTGGGAAACGAATTCGGTGACGACACGGCGCTGCAACAGGCCGAAAACTGCTACCGGCAAATTCTCTCCAGCCTGGACAAAATCAGTGACGCGGAAGTCTGGGCCGCGGCGCAGGACAAACTCGGCGACATCCTCACGACCCTGGGCCAGCGGGAAAACAGTCCGGCGCGCCTGGAAGAAGCCGTCGCCGTCTTCCATGCCGCGCTCAACGAACACACCCGCAAACATGCGCCGCTGCAATGGGCGCAAGCGCAAAGCAGCCTCGGAAAAACCTTGCAAATCCTGGGCGAGCGGGAAAGCGACGCGCGCGCGCTGGAAGACGCCATCGCCGCCTGCCATGAAGCGCTCGCGGAATACACCCGCGAACGCGCGCCGCTGCAATGGGCCATGGCGCAATACAACCTCGGCAACGCCCTGTGCACCCTCGGGCAGCGGGACAACGGCACGACCCGGCTGACAAAGGCCGTGGCCGCCTACGGCGAAGCGCTCAAGGAATTCACCCAGGAAAAAGCGCTGGAGCAATGGGCCGCCATCCAGGGCAATCTCGGCAAAGCCCTCGCAATCCTGGGCGAACGGGAAAACGGCACGGTGAAGCTGGAAGAAGCCATCACCGCCTACCGCGAGGCGCTCAAAGGATACAGCCGCGAAAAAACACCGCTCGACTGGGCGCTCATCCAGAACAATCTCGGCGCGGCCTTGCAGACCCTGGGCGAACGGGAAAGCGACGCCGCCAGGACGGAAGAGGCCGTCGCCGCCTACCGCGAGGCGCTCAAGGAGCGCACCCGCAAGCGGGTGCCGCTGGACTGGGCCATGACCCAGAACAGTCTCGGCGCGGCGCTGGCGACGCTGGGTCAACAGGAAGACGGCACGGAAAAATTGCGCCAGGCCGCGACAGCCTTCCGCGAAGCGCTCAAGGAATGCACCCACGAGAAAATGCCGCTGGACTGGTCCGTCACTCAGAACAACCTTGGCAATGTCCTGCTGAACCTGGGCAAACGGGAAACAGGCGTCATGCGGCTGGAAGAAGCCCTGGCCGCCTACCGTGAAGCGCTCCGGGAACGCACGCGCGGACGCATGCCCCTGCAATGGGCCGAGACCTGGAACAATATCGGCGGCGTCCTGCAAGCCTTGGGCGAACGGGAGGACAGCGCCGAAAAACTGGAAGAAGCCATCGCCGCCTATCAGGAAGCGCTCAAGGAACGCACCCGCGAGCGCGTCCCCTTCCTGTGGGCCGGCACCCAGAGCAGCCTCGGTTCCGCCCTGCACGCTCTGGGCGAACGGCAAAGCGGCGCCGAAAAACTGGAAGAAGCCCTCGACGCCTATCGCAAGGCGCTGCAAGTCTACACAGAAAACGCCCCCTACTATGCGCAGGGCGTCCGGCGCAATCTTGCCCGCACGGAAGCGTTGCTCCAACAACGGCAAGGGCCGGTTCTCCACACGGGCGATACCGCGCAAAAACCGTGATATTTTTCCTTACCTTTAAAACAAACGGGGTTTTCATGTACAAACGTTTTCATGCGCTGATCGGTCTGTGGATGATCGGCGTTGCCATGCTGGCGAGCGGATGCGGCAACGAATCGGCGGAGCGCCAGGCTTTCATCGACTTTTTGCAAAAGCACATAATCGAAAAGGAATCTTCCGGCATCCCCATTCCCAATGACAAGCTTCGCGGAAGTTTTGGCCGCTATGCGGAGCATTACGACATCATTGTCGGCTTTCACCGGACGGTAGGTGAAAAGCTGGAACCCATGGGAGATATGATGAAGGGAATGTCCGGGCTTCAGTTGAACAAACTGGGACTTGATGAAAGCAAGGCCATTTTCACCAAGATCAACGACGGAATGAAGCAGCTCGCGCAAGTCACCGACGAAGAATTGGCCAATGCGGAGAAAAAATTTGCGCAGGTAAAACAACCCGACGATTTGAAAATCGTCTACACCCAGGCTTTCGATAAAAAAGTCCGTTCCATGGCTGCGGCAACCAGGCCACTCCCGTCATTATTCGATGCCCTGACGAAAGACTTCTTCGAGTGGGCCGATTTCATCCTGAGCAACCCGGACAAGTTCGATGCAAAAACCAGCACGATCCTGACCCGCGACAAGGCATTCATCCAGCAATTCAATGTCCATTCCAGGAAGGTTAACACCAGCCTCGCACGGCTGAACGACACATATCGCCGCATGCTTTCCCAATGAGCGCGGCCCGATGCGGATTCGCAATGAAGGCCATAAAGCGATCATCCTCGGGCATTGCCCGGCTTGTGGCCGCTCTGTACTGTTCGCAGCCTCGTAAATCCCCGTGACATGCCCGGAGGCGCGCGAGCGCGGGCATCATAGCAATCGCGCACACATCTGTCGTAGGCAGGCCAAGAAGTCGTTTACATTCAACCGATGAGAGTGCTTACTTGTCGCGTTCCGCATGATTATGAACCGGAACAATGAATAATTCAGGAAGATCAACGCCAGCCTCGCATGGCTGGACGACGCCTGAGTTTGGATCATATGCGCGAAGTTGGTAAAAAGGGCAACCTGGAGTTGATCGCGGCAACCGAAAAGGCCATTGAATGGAATGGGTTGTCCTTTCTTCTCCGAAGCCCGATACGGCTCTCGCCTGATCCGCCCTGCGATACGGGCTGCTTGCTGCGGCGCAGGAGGAATGAAGCAACGAGTGCGACGTCGGCTGGCGCGATCAGTCAGCCATCGTTCGCACGGTACTTACGAAGTTCCTTCATGGCCTCAGTTTGAATTTCCTGAATCCGGGGCAGTACCCGCTGCATTTTATCCTGGGCCATTTTCAT
>JAIRLE010000099.1 GCA_031259605.1 Zoogloeaceae bacterium | reverse complement strand
CTTCGCTCAGCTTGGAAAGATATTCCGCACGCTCGGCGGCGGCTTGCGCAGCGGCTTCTTCGGCTTGGCGTTGAGCCTTTTCTGCGGCTTCCCGTTCAGTCCTTTGCCGCGCGGCTTCTCTTTTGGCTCTTGCCTTTTCTTCCGCCAAATCAGCATATTTCGCCTTCATGTCGGGACGGTTTTGGGCCTCGCTTTCGCACCATGCCTTAAGTTCAGGCAGATCATGTTGCAGGTCGATTTCGAGAATGGCCCAACCGAAAGGTAGCATATGCTTCTGATCGTCGGCGGTTTGCGCGGAAAGCCAATAGGTCGTGGTTTTATGACGATACTCGTGTTGCTGCCGTCCGGTTTCATCTTTACCCAGCATGATTTTGATGTCCGCCACTTCGCTGAGCGTCTTGTTCTCCGCGCCGCTATAACGTCCTATGCGTACCAGCATGGCCTGACCGGACTCCAGACGGTCCGCCAGCGTACTTTCTTTCAATAGCCTTTCAATGGCGCTTTTCCAATCTGGATTGACCAGTCCGGTTTCGTCCATCTCGGCGAGTTCCGCGCACAGACGGGGAAGATGGTAGGCATTGCAGTCCTTGGCGATTTGCACAAGGTTCGGGTGCATGTCTTGTTGGGGAACGTTGCGCTTTTCGCTGTTGAGAATACCCTTGCCGCCCAGCGATTGTATCGTGATTTCACCCATGAGCGTCCGGTATTGGCCCGGTAGAATACACTCTTTGCGTATCGTAATCCCTCTTGGTTTTTTGTCTGCGTCGGCTTTGGGCCGTTTGTAACGGTTGACGGCATAGAGAATGCTTTTGTCCATCTCTCCGACGGGCATCAGGTCGCCCACTTTCAGGAGGCGCAGCGGGCTGGTGGCAAAATCGCCTTTCAACAGGCGTCTTGCCAGTTTTGTGCTGTTTATCTTTTCGTCCTTGTCCGTCACGGGCTGTTTGTCGTTCAGCCTGTCCATCCAGGCCGTCCTCAATACGCCTTTCAGGCTGCTGCCCGGAATGTAGGGCGTGTTGCGGCTGTGGATGTGGCGTTCGATCGAAAGTCGATTGATCACCTGCCTGCCGTCAGCTTCCACATTGGCGACTTTGCCGATGTTTTTACGATAGTCCGCCGCGACGCCACCGGCAACTGGTATCAGGACATGCGCAAGTGGCTTGAAATGTTCCTGATGCTCCCGGAAAAATTCCTGAATGGCAAGCCAGTTTCCTTTTTCTCCCAATTCTGCCAGTTTTTTGGCGAGCGCCTCCGATAGGATCGCCTGACTGGGATCAAAGCCATAGAGCAGTTCTTGTTCGGCGTCGATCAGGTAATTGGTCGGCTCGAAATCCTCGCCGCAGCCAACGTGAATGGGCGAGAGCGGCGTCAGCGCCACTTTCTGTCGAGAGAGAAATTTCATTGCACGCCCTCCATGCGAATCCTCACCACTGGCGCGTAGCCCTGGGCGACGGCTTCGGGGTGGCTGGCGGAAATCTTGCCCAAACCCTGGCCGATGAAGGCTAGGTTTTGATCCAATGTTTCCGGATGGAAGATGCCGCCGCTTTTGGCGAGCAGCAGCGGTCGTTTGAAGGGACTGCCGGAATGCACGGCAATATCACCGTGGCGGCCGAAGCGAGTCAGGATTTGATAGAAACTTCGTTCCCGGACAAAACCCTGTCCTTGCGGGGCAGAAGGCGCTAGCGTCAGAAAGGCGTCGGCGTTTTCCGCATGGGGCAGTCCGGAAAACGTGGCATCGCGCTTGCTGCCGAATTTGCCCAGGCCAATGCCGGCGTCGCGCCCGTATCCGCTTTTCCCCATATCCTCCAGCGCCGCGCCAAGCTCTTCCACTGAAATGCGGGTTTCGTCCAATATCGCATAAAGATCAAGGCACATTTCCGGGTGGAACCAATATTGCATTTGCGTATAGGGAGCAAACATGGCTCCCTCGCCCGTGGTGGAGGTAGTGCGGTCGATGCTGTTGTGCGGCTGGAGTTTTTGCAGGGGAACGCGTTCATTTTCATCACGGGATTCGGGCGGAATGCGGCTTTGCAGGATTATCCTGGCGGCCTCCACATCATTGCGGGCACGGTCTTGCCACGTCGGGAAATCCGTTCCCAGGTTTTCCAGGGATAGCCAGTGTTTTTTCTTCAGGGTTTTGCGGTCGACATTATCCGCAGCCTTCCAGAAAGAAGCCGGCACGGCGGGCAGCGGCAGAAAACCTTGCGGAAAGGCATCCGAGAGCACAAGAAAAGGACGGCCTTCGGTGTATCCTTCAAGGCGCTCGATCAGCCATTCGTCACCGAAGCGATGCCGCAAGACCCAGCAGAGCTGCCCGAAAAGCGTATCGCCAGAGAGCGGTGTGCCAAAGGCGGTGCGCGGCTGAAGCGTGAAACGGCAGGTTTGATAGGCCATGGTTCATGCCGCGGATGCGTTGGCGGGAAAGGCTTCCACTTTCTGAAACCTCTCCGTCTCATCCTTGCCATTGATTTTGAGATCGACGAATTTCACCTTGCCGTAGCCGCGCGAGCCGGAACCGCCCAGGCTGTCGTGCTCAATGAGCTTTAAGCCTTGCAGGACGGTTTCCAACAAATCCTCGCCATCGCTATCAAACTCTTTCAGGTAAAGACGAAAAACGAATTTTGCCCCGGCGGGAACACGCTCGGTATTGCGCGGGTGTTCAGCCACGCCGCTGATGCGATTGATGAGGTTTTCGCTCTTGACCTCGATCAGCAACTGATTGTTGTCGCGGACTTCCCTTTCCCAATCCTCTTCCAGAGGACAATCCCAGAAGGCAAGGCGTGTGGGGCCAAGCTCACTGACCAGATACTCCACATCCTTGGCGTCGCCGCCGCCGATGCCGAAAAGTTGCAGGATGCGTCTGATTTCCGGCTTTTGTACGTCCGCCGCTCTTTCGAAATCCTTCGTGCCCAGCGGGGTTTCCCTTACCGCGCCGCTGCGCCATTCCAGCAGGCTGCGCATCTTGCCCTTGAGGCTGGAGCCGGGAATGTAGGGCGAGCCGGTGATCGGGTGTTTGATGACGCTATTGTCCACGCCGCCGATGTGTATCTCCGAATCGCCCGCGCCGATCCGCAAACCGGTGACGACTTCCAGCGTGGCTTCGATGCTGGTGATGTTGTTGAGTTTTGGCATGGTTATTTTTCCTCGGCTTTGTAGAAACCCATGAAGGCTTCGATGAAGAGTTTGGCCTGCTTCAGGGTTTCCGGGTCGGAGATGGCGCGGACGACGTGGGTAAAGAGTTTTTCGAAACCTTCGCTTACATGTTCCCGCCCTTTGGCATAGGTGACTTTGGCGCACAGCATCTTGATGAAAGGCGCGAGTTCCTTGTATTTCGCGGCACGGTCGACGCCATGTTCGAAAACCTTATCGTGCCACATCACCAATTCATCATAAAATTTACGCAGTTGAGTGGATTTGTTTTTCCTGCCCCGGCCATCTTCGGCGATGAATCTGGCCTTGGCCTGTGCAATGTCAGCAAACAGATTGATATCGATTGGCTTGCCAAATTTGATGTCATCCAATTTGATGGAAGGTGGCGGTTCGCGGCGGTGGTCGTTGCCAGAACCGCCTTGTGTGCGTTGCGGATAACTCATGTTGACTCCTGGCGTTTGCTATAAAAAAAGTTGAAAAGCGGAATGCGAAAACACCCTTGCTGCCGGGCAATGCCGCGTTCGCCAAAGGTGTCCGCCAAGCGGGTCTGGGCAGCGGCGCGCGCTTCGAACTTGAGTTTATCGACCACGTAGCGCCGGGTGCGGTAGGCAAAGCGACTGCGCCACATGGCGGATCCCGGCTTGTTTTCATCGCGGGCAAGCTCGATCAGGGACAAAAAGCCATAGATGTAACCGGTAGAGAGCTTGTAATCATCGGCCAGCGTTTGCACTTCCATTTCCAGTTTGGCAAGCTCATTCCATTGTGGCCAGAGGACGATTTCGTTGTACAGACAAACCGCGTTTTTCTCGTCGCCAGTTCCGTGGCTCTTGGCCGCTTCCAATGCGCTCTCCGCCTGTTCCGCGAGCGCGCGCACCGGGTGTCCGGGTTTGGTCATCGCAAACCCGGCGGAAAAGTGGATTTCCGGGTTTTCGGCGACGAAGCGCTTGAATTCCCCGGCCATTTTGGCGGCGAGTTCTTGTGTGCTGTGCCAGGGGCCGATCAGGAAAAAATCGTCGCCGCCCGCAAAGACGGTATAAGTGTTCGGATATTTTTCCTTGCAATAGGCGGGCAGCCAGACGGCAAAAAAAGCGTTCATCTGCCGCGAGAGCGCCGCCATCTTGGCGAAGGTGATTGGCGATAAGCCCTGCCTGAAAATCCTGCCCAGATTGTCGACATCGCCTTTCAGAGCCGCAAGCGCGATTTGTCCGCTCCAGACTTCCCTGTCGTCTTTTGTTTTGGTGATTTTCCGGTCTTCCCATGCGATATGGTCGAATTCCTTGGGTGCGTTCAAGCGGCATTCATTCTCGCAGCCGGCATATTTTTGCTTCCACTTGTATTCCTCAATATCGTTATCGCCAAATTCAGGCACACAGGCATTGACGTAACGGCGGGCATGACCATGCCAGAGAGTATCCTGCAAATTCTCGGGCAGGCTGAAATCCCAGCAGCGCAACAATTGCCCGGATTGGGCGAGTTCGCCGAATCGGCCTGTGATTTCTTCCGTCCTGGTAAAGCCTAGGCGATAGCCAAATACCGGCGT
>JAIRLE010000021.1 GCA_031259605.1 Zoogloeaceae bacterium | reverse complement strand
TGCCGCGGGGGAAGTGTATTCGATGTTCCTGGCGGAGGAAGAAGGAAGCGCCTTCGTGGCATGGGTCGGCGACGATCTGGCGGATACCCTGTGCGAACGCCATGAGCGGACGGTGGGATCGGACAATTGTGTGAAGTTCGAGAAGCGAACCCTGCAACTTCCGGCAAACAGACATCGTTGCCATTACGTGAAGACGAAGGTGGAAGCGCATCGTTACCCGGATGGACGCATGGCGGTCTTCCATGGGCAGAGGAAGCTCCCTGACTGCACGGCGGAAGGAAAGGAGGCGAGGGCGACGGAAGAGACGAACGGAATCCGAAAAATTGCATGAGACATCGGCGTCCGCCGCCGAATGCCAATCGCCTGCGGGCTACGCTCTCCGGCAATTGGCATTCGGCATGAAAAAACGGACAATTTGAAAATCAGCAAAGGAGACAGATTCAAAAACTCGTAACAGTCGCCCTGTCGCCAGGAGCGCCGGGGAATTTTTGCGATTGTCCTGAATCCACCTGAAATGCGTGCCGCGCCGCCCGGAAGAGCCATGTTAGAATCTGCGCCTTTGTGATTTTGTGCAGTAGTCTTACGCTTTCATGTCCAACGATAATTTTCTGGTACACATCGAGAACCTGTGCTTCGATTATGACGGTCGGCCGGTTTTGCAGGGGATCGACATGCGGATTCCCAAAGGGCGGGTGGTGGCCATCATGGGCGGTTCGGGCTGTGGCAAGACCACCCTGTTGCGGCTGATCGGCGGCCAGTTGCGGCCCACGGCGGGCAGTGTGCGGGTGGCGAATGAGGCGATCAGCGCAATGAGCCACGCCCGTCTTTACGCCTTTCGGCGGCGCATGGGCATGTTGTTCCAGTTCGGCGCGCTGTTTACCGATCTTTCGGTATTCGACAACGTGGCGTTTCCCCTGCGCGAACATACGGATCTGCCGGAAGAGATGATCCGCGACCTGACCCTGATGAAGTTGCAGGCCGTGGGGTTGCGCGGGGCGCGGGATTTGATGCCCAATGCGCTTTCCGGCGGCATGGCGCGGCGCGTGGCGCTGGCGCGGGCGGTGGCGCTGGACCCGGCGCTGATCATGTATGACGAACCCTTCACCGGCCTGGATCCGATTTCCCTGGGCGTGATCGGACAGTTGATCCGGCGGCTGAATGACGCGCTGGGCGCGACTTCCATCATGGTGACGCATGACGTTCAGGAATCTCTGCGGATGGTGGATTACATTTATTTCATTTCCGAAGGCCGGGTGGCGGCGGAAGGCACGCCGGAGGAAGTGCGCGCTTCCGCGGATCCGTTCGTGCATCAGTTCATCGCGGCGAAAGCGGACGGGCCGGTACCTTATCATGTCCCCGCGCCGGATATGGCGGCGGAGTTCCTGGGAGCGGCGCATGTCTAGGGTAGTGGATTTGCTGCGTTTCCTGGGCGGGCAGGTGGTTAATCGCGTCTGGCGACTGGGGCGCGCCAGCCGTTTCTTCCTGGCGGTGCTGCTGAAATCCGGCGCGGCGCTGCTGCGTTTTCCCTTGCTCTTGCGGGAAATCTGGTTCGCGGGCGTGTTGTCCTTGATCATCATCCTGGTTTCCGGTCTGTTTGTCGGACTGGTGCTGGGCTTGCAGGGCTACGAGATATTGCAGCGTTACGGTTCGGCGCAGGCGCTGGGAACGATGGTGGCCCTGTCGCTGTTGCGTGAGTTGGGGCCGGTGGTGGCGGCTTTGCTTTTCGCTTCGCGCGCCGGGTCCGCCATCACCGCCGAAATCGGCCTGATGAAGGCCACCGAGCAGCTGAAGGCGATGGACATGATGGCGGTTGATCCGGTGGCGCGCGTGGTCGCGCCGCGTTTCTGGGGCGGCGTCATTTCCATGCCGATTCTGGCAATGCTCTTTTCCAGCATGGGCATTCTGGGCGGCTGGCTGATCGGCGTGGTCTTCCTCGGCGTTGATGATGGCGCGTTCTGGTCATCCATGCAGGCTTCAGTGGATTTTCGTTATGATGTCTGGAATGGCGTTTTCAAGAGCGTTATTTTTGGCGTGGCGGTATCGCTCATTGCCGTTTTTGAAGGTTACGATTCGGAACCCACGGCGGAAGGCGTCTCGCGCGCCATTACCCGCACCGTGGTCACTTCGGCGCTTGCCATCCTGGCGCTGGATTTTGTTTTGACTTCTTTCATGTTCAGAGGAATGCCATGAAACGCTCCGTTCTCGATCTCTGGGTCGGTTTCTTTGTTGCCATCGGTATTGGCGCGCTGTTGTTTTTGTCGCTCAAGGTGAGCAGCTTTTCCGGCATTGACCAGAAAAACGCCTATACCGTGAGCGCGCGCTTCGACAACATCGGCGGTCTCAAGGCCAAGTCGCCGGTACGCAGCGCGGGCGTGTTGGTGGGAAGAGTGACGGACATCCGCCTGGATGCCGAAACCTACGAGGCGCTGGTGGAAATGCGTATCGACAGCCATTATGTTTTCCCGGCGGACAGCTTTGCCGCCATCTATACGTCGGGCCTGCTGGGCGACCAGTATGTCGGCCTGGAAGCGGGCAGTGACGCGGAAAAGCGCCTCGCGGACGGCGGCAACATCAAGAAAACCCAGTCCGCCGTGGTGCTGGAACAACTGGTCGGTCAATTCCTCTTCAACAAGGCGGCGGAAGGGCAGGATACGCCATGAAACCCATTCATTTTCTCTGCGCGATTGCGTCGTCATGGATACTCCTGATGGGCGGCTGCGCGAGCCAGGCGCAGCGCGCGCCGATAGCGGCAGATCCATACGAAGGATTCAATCGCGCCATGTTTTCCGTGCACCGGGAAGTCGATTCCGTAGTCATGAGACCGTTGGCCAAAGGGTATGACCTTGCTGTACCGCTGCCCGCCAAGATGAGCGTCGGCAATTTCTTCGATAACCTGCGTGACGCGGGACGGAGCGGCAACGCCTTGCTGCAAGGCAAGGGCGAGGCGGGCGCGACCGGTCTGGCGCGGCTCCTGGTCAATTCCACGCTGGGGATTTTCGGTCTTTTCGATGTCGCCAGCGAAATGGGTCTGGAAGCGGGTAATGAAGGTTTTGCCCAGACGCTGGCGCACTGGGGTGCGCCATCCGGCCCCTATCTTTTCCTGCCGCTTTTGGGACCGAACACGCCGCGCGATCTGGCGGGTTGGTCGGTGGATCAGAGCGTCTATCCGCTCTGGCGTCATGTAAAAGACCGTCCGGCCTTGCGCAATTCGCTGGTCGCCACCAGCCTGATCCGCCAGCGCGCCCTGTTGCTGCCCATGGATCGTTTGCTGGATGACGCTTCCCTTGATCCTTACGCCTATCTGCGTGACGCCTACCTGCAAAACCGCGCCGCCGCAACGGATGACGTCGACGCCTATGCGGATGAGGCGGAAGCGGATGCGGATGCCGACACACATTGACCTTCCCAAGGAATCCATCATGTCCATTTTCCGATTCATCACGATTGCCGCCGCCAGTCTGCTGGCATGTGCCGCCCTTGCCGGGGAAGGCGCGGCACAGCTGCCTCCGGACGCGCTGGTGCAAAGCGTCACCGAGGATGTCCTGACCCTGCTGAAACAGAACAAGGGCGGGAGCAATACGCAAAAAACCATCGACATGGTGGAAGCCAGGGTGCTGCCGCATTTCAATTTCAATCACATGACGGCGCTGGCGGTGGGGCGTGAATGGAAGAAGGCCAGCGCGACGCAAAAGGAAACGTTGGCGCAACAGTTTCACGATTTGCTAGTGCGCACCTATGCCAACGCGGTAACCTCCTACCGCGATCAGAAAGTGCGCTACAAGCCTTTCAAGATGAAGCCGGAAGATACCGACGTACTGGTGCGCACCGAGATGCTGCAACCCGGCGGTCGTCCCATACAACTGGATTACAGCCTGGAAAAGACGGACAACGGATGGAAGGTCTATGACGTAATGGTTGCGGGCGTGAGCCTCGTCACCAATTATCGCGCCAGTTTCAACGAGGAAGTCCGCAAGGGCGGCATCGATGGCCTGATCAAGTCGTTGAGCGACAAGAACGCGTCATTGAAGAAGAATCAGGAAAAGCCATGATCCGCCGCGATGCCGATGGCTGTCTTCGGGTGGAAGCGCCGATGACGCTGGCAAATGCCCGTCCGCTGCTTGCGACCGGAGAGGCGGCGTTGCAAACGGCATTGCGGGCGGGAGGAAAAAAATGCGCGCTGGAATTTTCCGGCGTTGCCGGCGTGGATTCTTCCGGCCTGGCGGTGCTCCTGGCGTGGCAGCGGTTTTGCCGGGCGCGGGACGCGCGGCTGTGTCTTGCGGGCGCGCCGGAAAATCTGCGCGCGCTGGCTGATCTCTATGGCCTCAGTCCGCTCTTCGAATGGACGTAGGCAAGGAGGCACATGTCTTCTTCCGGAGAAATAAAACCCAGCGATATCGTTCGTTATCTGGATCGATACGTCATTGGCCAGGATGACGCCAAGCGGACGCTGGCGGTGGCGGTGTATGCCCATCGCTGCAAGCTGGCGCTGGGGAACAAGGGCGGTGCCGATGCGCTGGGCATGGACAAGAGCAATGTGCTGATCGTCGGCCCTACGGGTTGCGGCAAGACCCTGCTGTGCGCGACGCTGGCGCGGCGGCTTGCCATTCCCTTCGTTACCGCGGATGCGACTGTGCTGGCGCAAAGCCAGTATGTCGGCCGGGAAATCGAGGCCATCATGGCGCGTTTGCTGGAACGCGCCGGCGGCAATCCGCAACAGGCCGAGCAGGGCATCGTCTTCATCGATGAAGTCGACAAGCTGAAGACGACGGGTAACGGCGGAGGAGCGGCAGCCTCCGGCGAGAGCGTGCAACACGCGCTGCTGAAAATCATGGAAGGCTATCCCGTGCATCTGCCCGATGGCCGGATTATCGACACCAAAGGCGTCCTGTTCATCTGCGGCGGCGCGTTTGTCGGCCTGGAACAGATCATGGAGCGAACCCGCAGCTATGGCTATGTCGCCACTACGCAGGGTGATGACGAAAAGATACTAGAACGCCTGAACAGCCGCATAAAGCCGACGGATCTGGTGGAATTCGGCCTGATTCCGGAATTTACCGGACGCCTGCCCATCGTTGTTCGTGTCCAGCCGCTTTCCCGCGAAATGCTGGCGCGCGTCATGGTGGAGCCGCATGACGCGCTCTATCGGCAATTTCAGGCCATTCTGGCGGAAGAAGGCGTGCGGCTTGTCGTCGCGCCACGCGTTTTCGGGCAGATCGCGGATATCGCGCTGGAATACAAGGCCGGCGCGCGCAGTCTGCGCGGGATTTTCGAGGAGCTGTTGACGCCGGTGCTGTTTGCCGTCCCGGACAGGCCGGAAGTCAAACAGGTGCATATTTGCTCCCTGTACGAAGCGCCGGTGTTCGTTGGCGAACAGGGCGTTCCCGGAAATCCGGGCGAAACCGCCGGTTGAGCGCGCGTCAATCGTTGCCCTGCTGGCACATATTGGCTTCACTGGCCAGTTTACAGCCTTTTTGCATGTAGAGTTCCGCTTGCGTGAAATCCTGCGGCACCCATTTGCCGCCGAAGTAGAACAGTCCCACGCTCAGGCAGCTATGGCCATCGTTTCTCTCGCAGCCTTTCTTGTAATAGTCGAACGCCTTTTTGCGATCTTCAATGACGATGTTGTCTTCTTCATGGAGTTTTCCCAGCCGACGACAGGCTTCGCCATGCCCCTGATCGCAGGATTTCTCGAATAGTTGCAGCGCCTGCTTCATGTTTTCCCTGACGCCGTCACCGCGCTGGTAGCTGAAACCCAAGTGGTAACAGGCTTCGCCCTCGCCGCTGTTGCAGGATTTGGCGAACAGAGCGTTGGCTCTCGTGAACAACTGCTGCGATTTCCTGGCGTCTTTCTTGACGCCTTCACCATATTTGTGCAACCCGCCCAGGGCTTTGCAGCTTTCGCCGTTTCCCTGGTTGCAGGCTTTTTCGTAGAGCGTCGCGGCTCTTTTGCGATCCCTGGGTATGCCCTCCGCGTGCTCATACTGCTGGGCAAGCTGGTGACAGGCCTTGTCGTTTCCGGCGTTGCAGGCTTTGGTGTAAAGTCTTGCCGCCTTGCTGTCCTGATCCGCGAGCCGCGCTTTTTGCGCTTCTTCAAAATCGTCGGCCAGCGCCGCGCGCGAGCAGAGCGCCATGCCGAGCAGCGCGGAAAACAGCAAAATTCTGGAGGTGCCTTCCGTATTCCTGGAAACGCTTTTCATATCCTGAAACTCCTTGCCTTGCGAGCCGCCGACGGCGCGGATGTACGAGGCATTGTAACAGGAATTGTCATTTTCTGGCGCGCGATGAACACCCTGCCCCAGGGCAATCGCATGAATGCCGACTTCGTATTCCAGCCCGCGCCGCCGTCTGTCGCCCGCTCTCCCGCTTGGCGAGAAAGCGTGCCCCAAAGGGGCTAGAGAAGGTGTCGCGCCTTCCCGCAGCGCGCAAACGGGCGGCGTAGCGCAATGCGCGTTACAATCCCGCCCTTTCCACGATTTCAACAGCGTGTGACATGGATAAACTGGTGATTGAGGGCGGTGTGCCCCTTTCGGGGGAAATCGTCATTTCCGGGGCGAAGAACGCGGCGCTGCCCATACTTTGCGCGGCGCTGTTGACCGGCGAGGCAATGACTTTTTCCAACCTGCCGCGTCTCAAGGATGTGGCGACCCTGCTCAAGCTGCTGGCGCAGATGGGTGTGCGCGTCACGCCGGATTCCGGCGAGGCGGTGTTTCTTGATGCCAAAGACATGGATAACCCATGCGCTCCCTATGATCTGGTCAAGACCATGCGCGCTTCCATTTTGGTGTTGGGGCCGCTATTGGCGCGCTGCGGCGAAGCAAGGGTTTCCCTGCCCGGCGGCTGCGCCATTGGCGCGCGGCCTGTCGATCAGCATATCCGGGGCTTGCAGGCAATGGGCGCGGAAATCCAGGTGGAGCAGGGCTATATCCATGCAAAAGCGGGACGCTTGCAGGGCGCGCGCATCTGCACCGACATGGTGACGGTAACGGGAACCGAAAACCTGATGATGGCCGCCACGCTGGCTGAGGGCGAGACCGTCATCGAAAATGCCGCGCGCGAGCCGGAAGTGGTGGATCTGGCGAATTGCCTGGTGCGCATGGGCGGGCGTGTTTTCGGCGCAGGTACGGACGTGATTCGCGTTCAGGGTGTGGAAAAATTGCATGGCGCGGCATATGCCATCATGCCCGACCGCATCGAGACCGGCACTTATCTTTGCGCCGCCGCCGCCACTGGCGGCAGGGTCAGGCTCCTGAAGACCTCCGCCGCCAGCCTCGACAGCGTAATCGACAAGCTCATGGACGCTGGCTGCGACATCCAGCTTGCGCGGGACGCCATCCACCTGCAAGCGCCCGCGCGGCTGAAATCCGTCAGTCTGCGCACCGCGCCGTATCCGGCCTTTCCTACCGACATGCAGGCGCAGTTCATGGCGATCAATTGCGTGGCCGACGGCGTGGCGACCATACGCGAGACCATTTTCGAGAACCGCTTCATGCATGTCGCCGAATTGCAGCGACTGGGCGCGGATATCCAGATTGAGGGAAACAACGCCATCGTGCGCGGCGTCGCCGGTTTGCAGGGCGCGAACGTCATGGCGACCGATCTGCGCGCTTCCGCCTCGCTGGTGGTCGCGGCGCTGGCGGCGCGGGACGAAACCCGGATCGACCGCATCTACCATCTGGATCGCGGTTACGAGGACATGGCGGAAAAACTCTCCCGTCTGGGCGCGAGGGTGTGGCGAGTATAGATTTGCCGCAAACGGTTAAACTGGGCGTATTTTTACAACACAACCGCAACAAGGAGAGCGTTCATGATTGTGACCGACTGCCAGCCGCGCCGGGTCAGCGTCAATGTGTATGGCGAATTTACCCTGGCGGATTACCGGGAATTCGAGGATGCGGTGAATTACAAGACCCGTTTCGACGGGCCGGTGGATTTGCTGTTCGACCTTTCCGGCATGGCGGGCGCAACGCTGGACGTAGCGCTGGAAGACCTGCATTTTACCCGCGCCCACGCCAACGACTTTCGCCGCATTGCCGTGGTTACGGATAGTCAGTGGGTGATGTGGAGCGTCTGGCTCTCCCAGACTTTCATGAGCGCCGAACTGGAAGTGTTCGACAATCCGGGAGAGGCGGAAAGCTGGTTGGCGGAGGAAGCGGCGTAGGTTTCCGACGGGTGTGCGCTTTTTTTCTCGCGCTCAGGCCGCCCGGCGAAAAGTGAGATTGAGACGACAGGCACCAGTCAGGGGGTGCGCGCCTTCCTTGATGGGCGAGACGCCGTGAAAGCAAAGACGCGCGGGACCGCCCCAGACGAGCACGTCGCCATGTTCGAGCGGGAACTTTTGCGGCTTGTCGCGGCGCGCAAGGCCGCCCCATAAAAAGAGCGTCGGCAGGCCGAAGGAGAACGAAACGATAGGCTGGCTGAAATCGGCTTCGTCCTTGTCCTGATGCAATCCCATGCGCGCGCCGACGGCATAGTGGTTGATGAGACAGGCATCCGGCGAAAAATCCGCAAAACCCGCGTCGTCCGCTGCCTGTATGGCCGCGCTGCGCAGGATTTCCGGCATGGCGGGCCAGGGGTATCCGCTTTGCGGATCATGAGGCGTGTAGCGATAGCCCCGGTGATC
Organism: Zoogloeaceae bacterium; assembly: GCA_031259605.1. GTDB lineage: Bacteria > Pseudomonadota > Gammaproteobacteria > Burkholderiales > Rhodocyclaceae > Azovibrio. Next base: position 17,119 of record JAIRLE010000021.1, on the reverse strand, counting down.
GCCAATCCAGCCCAACACGCCGCAATTCGTCATGGCGGCGGACAGCGCGAACCCCCGCTGCGTCGTCATATGGCGAAACGGCGCGCGCGCCAGCAGCGGCTGCAACGCCGCGAGCAGACTGGGCGCGGCGTCTTGCAGGCGTTTGCGGAAGAGAACGACGCCCACGCCCAAATCCACGCGCTCGGCGCACGGCAACGGGGAAAACAGATCGCTCATGGCAGGATGGAGAAGTTGACGATGGTGTGTTTCAAGAGCGTACATTATGCGCGCCAAGCGGAAGGCGTGGCGCATCCCGCCCATCTTCGACGCCAGGGCGATTGCACGATTCATCCGCGTTGTTGAAGAAGGGCAAGCCGAGGACTTTTTTCGGATAGGCGTTGCATGGATAAGCGAAGCACAGCCCTTTGCAGGGAACAGAGCCTCTCACGAAGCGGGCGAGGGAAAAACCCGCGCCGATCCGTCGTCATTCGCTCAGTCGTCATTGCGATGCGGAACATGTCGGAGCCGAATGGCGGGAAAGCGGAACACCCCCGCGCCGGTAATTTCCATTGGATTCATAAATAACCGTTATAATGCCCGCTTTCCCGGCCAAGGCATGTCGGCGGTTTGGGGCGGCAAGGATTTTTCGAGGGCAGCAAGAAATTAGCGGCAGCCCTTCAGTCCGGGGTCTCAACCTTCGCGCCTTTCTTACGGGCGGGGTTTCAAACCGGAGTTGGTTTTACGATGAAACAGATGAAACGAGTTGGTCTCATCGGCTGGCGCGGCATGGTGGGTTCCGTGCTCATGCAACGCATGGAGGAAGAGGGTGATTTTGCGCGCTTCGATCCTGTCTATTTTTCTACTTCCAACGCGGGCGGCAATGCCCCGGCCTTCGGCGGCAAGGCGGCGGCGGAAGATTTGCAGGATGCTTACGCCGTCGAAGCGCTGAAAAAATGCGATATTCTCGTCACCTGCCAGGGCGGCGACTACACCAAGGAGGTTTTTCCCAGGCTGCGCAGCGCAGGTTGGCGGGGACACTGGGTCGACGCGGCCTCCACGCTGCGCATGGCCGACGACGCGGTGATCGTGCTCGATCCGGTCAATCTGGAGGTAATCCGGAATGCGCTCGTCAAAGGCGGAAAAAACTGGATCGGCGGCAATTGCACGGTGTCGCTCATGCTGATGGGTCTGGGCGGGCTGTTTCAGCACAATCTCGTCGAATGGGCGACTTCCATGACTTATCAAGCCGCTTCCGGCGCGGGCGCGCAGAACATGCGCGAACTGATCGCGCAGATGGGCGCGATTCACGCCGCTGTCGCCGATCTTCTGGTCGATCCGGCATCGGCCATCCTGGAGATCGACCAGAGCGTGGCGCAAACGCTGCGTTCGGAGGCTTTTCCCACACGGCATTTCCGCAACACGCCGCTGGCCGGTAGCCTGATTCCCTGGATCGACGTGCCGGTAGAGAACGGGCAATCGAAGGAAGAATGGAAAGGCGGCGTGGAATGCAACAAGATTCTTGGGCGTCCGCCTTTTCGCGCGGCGGGCAGCATTCCCATCGACGGCCTGTGCGTGCGCATTGGCGCAATGCGTTGCCACGCGCAGGCGCTCACCATCAAGCTGAAAAGGGATGTGCCGACGGACGATCTGGTCAGCATCATCGGCGAAGCCAATCCCTGGGTGAAGGTGGTGCCCAACGAGCGGGAGAAAAGCGAACGCGAGCTTACCCCCGCCGCCGTGACCGGTACGCTCACTGTCCCCGTCGGACGGATCCATAAGCTTGCCATGGGCGCAGAATACCTTGCCGCCTTCACCTGCGGCGACCAGCTCCTCTGGGGCGCGGCGGAACCCCTGCGGCGGATGCTGGGTATCCTGTTGGACTGAAAAAACGAGACCTGAAAAAGTGCGCGCCGCATATTCGCGGGAACGAAAGACGCGGAATTCTCTGGAGGCTGTCGTTTTTTTACATTTTTATGGCTTATTTCGTACTTTAGACGTAAGATTAGCTTGCGCGTCTAAGTACATGATGTTATTTTGAAAAACCTGTCCAGTCGCGTATGGTGACAACATGAAGTCGGGGGGTGGCAACGTGAATAAAAAATTTGCATTGTTTGACGGGACGCGTGTTGCGTTCTGGGTTGCAACGGCAGGGCTGTTTCTGGCGCCCGTTGCCGCACATGCGGCGGGAATGGAGGGGATTACCGTTTATTCCATGTTGGGGCAGCCCTTGCGCGCCGAGATCAAGGTGTCGGCCGCGCCGGATGAATTGACCGGCATGACCGCGCATCTCGCGCCGCGCGACAGCTTCGCGCATACCGGCGTGGCCTACAGCAGCGTCTTGAGTGATTTCCGATTCGAACTGGAAAAAAGCGCCACAGGCGCGGTGATCCGGATCACCAGCCATTTGCCGGTCAATGAGCCTTATCTGGATTTCCTGGTGGAACTGAGTTGGCCGTCCGGTCGCTTGACACGGGGCTATACCGTTTTGCTGGATCCGCCGGAAGTGGCTTCGCAGTCGCTCTATCGGCAAGCGACGGTAGCGCCCACCGCGCCAACGCCTGTTGCGGAACCTCCCTCCGCAGAAAAAACCGTCGCCAGTCCCGAGGGTGAAGGCGAGGGCGGCAAGGCTGTGAGCGCCTCCGGCGAGACGACGGGCGAGCATGTGGTGAAATCGGGAGAAACCCTGCAGCGCATCGCGCGCGCCAACCTGCCGGCGGGCGTGACCATCGAGCAAATGCTGGCGGCGCTGTATCGCAACAATCCGGAAGCCTTTTCGGGTAACAACATGAACCGTCTGCGGTCGGGTGCCATTCTGAAAATTCCCTCTGCGGATGCGGTGACCAGCATTTCCCAAACGGAAGCCAAACAGGTTTTCCAGGCGCAGAACGTCGCTTGGCGCAATTACCGCAACAAATTGGCGGCGGCGGTAGGTACGGTTGTTGGCACGGGAAGCCGTTCCGTTTCCGGACCGGTCAGCGCCAGCGTGGAAAGCGCTTCGCCCGCTGAACCGGGCGATAAGGTGCGGGTCTCCCGCAGCAACCAGAGTGTCGGCGCGGTCGGTGTGTCCGAAGAAGACCTGGTGGCGTTTGACCGGAGTTTGCAGGAATCCAGGGAACGTGTGGAAGCCTTGGAAAAAATTGTGGCGGATCTGAAAAAACTTCTGGAACTGAAAGATCAAGGGATTAACGATCTGCAAAAGCAACTGGACTCTGCCTCGCCCGCAGGTGCGCCCGCCAAGGCCAGACCGGAAAGGCAGCAGCGTTCTGATTCGACAAATTCACTGATTACGGCACAAGGGGTGACAGCGTGAAGAAAATGAACTTTTCCTCGATGAAGCGGTATGTCATGGCGATTGCCGTGGCGTCTGGCGTGATGTTGGTGCCGCAATGGGCTTGTGCGGCAGGACTACAGGGCATTACCGTGCATTCCGCGCTGGGGCAGCCCTTGCGCGCCGAAATCCGGGTTTCGGCGGCAAAAGACGAACTGGTCGGCATGACGGCGTATCTGGCTTCCATATCCGCTTTCGAACAGGCGGGGCTGCGCTATTCCACGACCTTGCGGCAATTGCGTTTCGAACTGGAAAACGGGGCGGGCGGCACGGTGATCAAGGTGACTTCCGCAGGCCCGATCAACGATCCGTTCGTGCAGTTCTTGCTGGAACTGAGCTGGCCTAACGGACGGGTGAGTCGCGAGTACACTTTCCTCATTGATCCACCGCAGGATCCGCCTGCGCGTCCCGTCGTGACGGTTCCGGCAGAGCCGCAGGCGGATGCGGCGGATGTGCCGGCGGCTGCGGTGCCGCAAGTTCCCCAAACGGCAACGTCGGCCGCGCCGGTCGCGGGCGAACATGTGGTCAAGCCGGGCGAAACCCTGTATCGCGTCGCGCGCCAGAACCTGTATCCTGGCGTAACGCAGGAACAGATGCAGTTGGCGATTTATCTGCGCAATCCAGGCGCGTTTGACGGCGCGATTACCCGTTTGCGCGCGGGTTCGGTATTGCAGATTCCGTCAGTGGAGGAAGTCAAGGCCGTTCCGGCAAGTCCGCGCCGCTCGATCCACACGGGGTCCAGCGCGTCGGCCAGAACGCGCCCTGCGCCATTGGCGCAGGGTGGCGGTGACGGCGCAAAAAAAAAGGCCGGAACAACGGGAAAAGCGCTGAGAGCGCGTGAAAAAGCCCTCAAGGACTATCAAACTCGCGCTACCCAACTGGAAAAAGATGTAGATAAACTGCAACAGCAACTGGAAGACAAAAACCAGAACATGGCTGAATTGCAGGCGCAGTTGAAAGCGCAGCAAGCCGAAGCGGCGGAACAGCCGCCTGTTACAAATGCTCCTCCCTTCACTCCTGACGAGCCGCCGGTCATGACGCCGGGCGCGCCGCCTGTTCCCGATGAGGCGCTGTCTACTCCATCCGCTCCAGAGGTGCCGCCTGTGGGCACCCCGCCTGTTGCCGACATCGACGAACCGCCTGCCATTGGTGGCCAGGCACCGGATGAACTGGCAACGCAGGATCCGCCGCCTGTGTCGCCGGAATCCCCGGAGGTTGCGCCTGAAACGCCGCCTTCTTCCGCTCCCGTGCTGGACGCGCCCGTAGCCGACGAAGGCATGGGCATATGGCCATGGATAGGCGGCATCGTTGCCCTGCTGGTGGTTTTGGGCGGCGTCTTGCTCATGCGCCGGCGCAGCGCCTCAGGCAATACGACGGTCGCCATGACCACGTATGATGAGCCGCTCTCCGAGGAAGGACTGTCGACGCTGGGGCCAAATTCGGTATTCCAGGAAACGCGCGGGCAGACCGTGGACACGGAAAATCCCGCGGCGCCCCTGACGCATTCCGGGTTTACGCAAGGGCATGGCATCGATACGGGCGATGAAGTCGATCCCGTTGAGGAAGCCGATGTCTACATCGCTTATGGACGCGACGAACAGGCGCTGGAAATCCTGCTGGATGCCCTGCAAAAGAACCCGCATCGCACCGCCATTCATGCCAAGCTGTTGGAAATTTATGCCAATAGGAAGAGCATTCAACAGTTCGATACGCTGGCTTCCGAACTGTACGCGCAGACGGGCGGACAGGGCGTGGATTGGGAAAAGGCCGTTGCCTTGGGGCGTATTCTGGAACCCGGAAATCCGCTGTACGGCGGCTCTGGCGGCGTGGATATCGCGCCGCCGGTAAAATCCGCGTCCTCGCTGGATTTCAGTCTCGCGCCTGCGGACGCGGAAGCGGATATGGAAACAGAAGCGCCGCCGCATCTGCCGGAAGATGACGGCGCGAGCTTTGCCAGCGTGACCGACCCGGCGGGTATCGTCTTCTCGCCCACGCAATCCGCGCCATCCGGTCCGCCCGCGGCTGATGACGATCCCCTGCTTTCCCTGTTGCAGGAAGAATCCATCGCTGGCGCGGATGAAGACATGGAACTGATGCGGCAAGAAACGGGAGAAGTTTCGGCTCCGGCGGCAAGCGAGAGGGCGGAAACGCCGTTGCCTACGCTCTCTGTCGGCGAGACTGTAAATGAACGAACGGCGGCAACGACGGTGGTGGTCGACGCGCCGATGAATCTTGATGCAGGACAGGAAGAAACGCCTGCCGCGCCGATGTTGCCGCCGGATACGTCCGTGCTTGCGGATGTGGAAGATGTGGGCAAAAAGAGCTTGGTTGATTTTGATCTGGATGTGCCGGATGAAGTCAGCGCGCGCCAGCGTGACACGGAAATGGGCGAGAGCGATGTCATGGCCGCCACGGCCTTCATGACGATCGAACCGGATGACGACATGGAATTCAATGTCGAACTGACCGAATCGACCATACTGGGCGCTGCGGGCGGATCGGGCTTTGACCTTTCCGGGCTTGATCTTGAACTGGGACGCCAGGAGCAGCAGCAGTCTGCGCCGGAAAAATCCGCGCCGCCGCCCCCCGCGCCGGACGCCAGTGTGCCAGCGGTGGAAGATAGCGATGTTGTCGACGCACGCCGCGACGAAGTCAATACCAAGCTCGATCTTGCCAAGGCCTATGAAGAAATGGGCGATCAGGAAGGCGCGCGGGAATTATTGAATGAAGTCGTCAGTGAAGGCGCGCCCGATCAGGTAGCGAAAGCGCGGGAGATGCTGAAGAACATCCAGTAATCGTGCAACGGAAAAGCCGCGTTCTCTGGGTGATGAACGCGGCTTTTTTTGGGAGACATCTTTTGATGCTGCATCCCGCTGCCCGCATCCTGATTTGGTTCATGCTGGCCGTATTCCTGCAATGGGCAACGCCTCTCCTGATGCTGCTGGCGGCTTTTGTCCTGTTGGCTTCCGGTGTGCGCATGCGCCAGCACTGGTGGCGGTTGTTTCTGCGTACCCGCCTCTTGTTGCTGGCGCTGTTTCTGGTGTTTGCCTATGGCGTTCCGGGCGAATCCCCGGGCGGGCTGGACTGGCTGCCCGGCTATGCGGGATGGTCGGAAGCCTTGTTGCATGTCCTGCGCCTGGTCGTGTTTCTTGGCGCGCTTTCCTGGCTTCTTGCCGCGCTTTCGCAACAGGAGCTGGTGGGCGGCTTGTGGTTTTTGCTGCAACCCTGTCGTTATTTGGGTTTGCCGGTGGATAAAAGTGTGGTGCGTCTTTCCCTGGTGCTGGAATACATGGAAAATCTGCCGCGGCAAGGCTGGAAGGGTTGGCGGCAATGGCTGGTTTTGCCGGAAGCCCCGGCGGAGGGGGGCAGTGTGCGTCTTTGTCTGCCGTCTTGGCGCGTGCGGGATATGGGGGCACCGATCTTTGCCGCGATGCTGTTTCTCCTGTTGCTGATAGGTTTTCCGGCATGACGCGCATTGTGCTGGGGCTGGAATACGACGGCAACGCCTTTCATGGCTGGCAGCGGCAAAAGTATCTGCCCAGCGTACAGGCGGCGATGGAAGACGCGTTGGCGCGAATTGCCGCGCATCCGGTGCGCCTGCATTGCGCGGGGCGCACCGATGCGGGCGTCCATGCTCGCAATCAGGTGGCGCATTTCGATACCGAAACCAGACGTCCGCTGAATGCCTGGGTACGGGGTCTCAATGCCCTTTTGCCGTCCTTTGTGGCGGTACGCTGGGCGAAGGCGGCGGATGCGTGTTTCCACGCCCGCTATTCGGCTTGGCGTCGCCGTTATCGCTATCTTCTGCTCAATCGTCCTGAACGTCCCGGCCTGTGGGCGGGCAGGGCGGGGTGGTTTCATCTGCCGCTGGAGTTGGAATCCATGCGGATGGCGGCCGCATGTCTTTTGGGTGAACATGATTTTTCCGCTTTCCGTGCCGCCGGATGCCAGGCAAAAAGCGCGGTAAAACTGCTGACGCATGTTGCGGTGCATAGGGAGATATCGCTGGTTGATGGTGATTTCTTCGTGTTCGATTTTGAAGCCAGCGCCTTTTTGCAGCACATGGTGCGCAACCTGGTGGGCGCGCTGGTGTATGTGGGCAAGGGCGCGTGGTCGCCGGAATACCTGCAAGACGTGCTGGAGCGCCGCGACCGCGCCCTCTCCGCTCCGACTTTCCCGCCCGATGGCCTGTATTTTCAGGGCGCGCTGTACGATCCTTTCTTTGCCATTCCCGTGCCGGACTGGGGGTTCCGATAAAGGACTGACCGTTTCCATGATGGAGGGGTGGTTTGCCGGAGGAACGGGGTGCAAGCAGGAAATTAGCGGCAGCCCTTCAGGGCTGCCGGTCTAACGTCATTGGGAAGGGGGTTCTCTCCCCCTCGAGAATGACTACGGTCGAAACCCCGATCGTAAGAATGGGGTCTCAACCTTCGCACCTTTCTTACGGGCGGGGTTTCAAACCGGAGTTGGTTTTACGATGAAAAGTGGAGGAAATTCCGTCAAAAGCGAGGGGTGCGGCGACGCGGCGATCCATGCGGCGCATCGGGGTTCGCTGCGAAGGAGGCGTACATCAATCGCCGCATCAGGCGAAGGTTATAGCCGCCCTCTGTCTTGGCGGGTTTGCCGCGCGCCCGCGGCGTTGCCGACCACGGGCTGGGCGGGGTTCCGGCTGAATCTGGCGGCACCTGCCTCAATCAGCTTTACAACAGCGCCGTAGTGCTGTACATTTTTGCCGACGGGCGTCTTCAAGCCATAGTTCCGCGACATGGGTTCGCGTACCTCACTGGCGCGACGCCCATTTTTTTGTCTGCCGAAACGCCAAGGCAAGCTGAAAGGCCATCTGGATTGCCGCGGGCCTTTCGCTCTCGCTTTTGACGAAGGAGAGCGGAGTGCTGCCGCCGCTTTCGTGAAATATTCGAGCTAGAACTCCGTGGTATCGGGATGCGGGCCGATGCGTCCTTTGGCGTGGTCCATCAGGGTCAGTTGCGTCGTATCTTCGGCGTCGAGGGAAAAATCGAAGACAGCGAAGTTTTCCTGGATGCGGCTGGCGTGAACGGACTTCGGGATCGCCAGCAGTTCGCGTTCAATGTGCCAGCGGATGATGATTTGCGCGGGGGTTCTTTGGTGTTTTTTCGCGATGGCGCGTATGGTCTTGTTCTGCAACAGCGCGCCTTGTCCCAGAGGACTCCAGGATTGTGTGCGGATGCCGTGCAGGACATGAAAGGCCATCAACGCCTGCTGTTGGAAATCCGGGTGCAGTTCAATCTGGTTGACCGCTGGTGTGACGCCGGTTTCGCCGATGATGCGCTCCAGATGTGGAACCTGGAAATTGGAGACGCCAATCGAACGTGCCCGTTTTTCTTCCTTCAGTCGGATGAGTGCGCGCCAACTGTCGAGATAACGGTCATGACCGGGCGCTGGCCAGTGAATCATGTAAAGATCGACATAGTCGAGTTGCAGACGCGCGAGGCTTTCATCGAAAGCGAGCAGGGCGCTGTCGAATCCTTGGCGGTCGTTCCACAGCTTGGTGGTCACGAAGACCTGTTCGCGCGGCAGTCTGGCGGCGCGCAGTCCCGCGCCCACGCCGGATTCGTTGCCATAGACGGCGGCGGTGTCGATCAGGCGATAACCGACCTCCAGCGCTGTGCGAACGGCGGCGGCAGCTTCCGCATCCGACATCTGCCAGGTACCCAGGCCGAGTTGTGGTATCGATGCGCCGTCATTCAGGGTGAGAGCGGTTTGCGTCATGGTAAACCTCGATGTTTGCTGGGTTAGGGAAGCAGGGCGTTCATTTTCTTTTCAATCTGGTCGATGGGGACTGCGCCAGGAATACGTGCGCCATCCGCGAAAAAGAGCGTGGGCGTGGCATTGACGTTGAGTTTTTGGGCGAAAGCGACATTGCGGTCAATGGCGCTGGTATCGCAATCGGTCTTGTTGCCGGGTTCCTTGCCGCCCGCCATCCAGTCGTTCCAGGCTTTGGCCTTGTTGCGGGCGCACCAGATCTGGCGGGATTTTTTGTCGGAATCTTCCCGCAGCAGGGGATAAAGGAAGGTGTAGAGGGTGATGTTGTCGAGTTTGAGCAATTCGCGCGCCAGCAGTTTGCAATAACTGCAATTCGGATCTTCGAAGGTGGCGAGCAGGCGTTTGCCGTTGCCGCGCACCTGTTTGATGGCCTGATCCAGAGGCAGGTCGGAAAATTTTATGGCGGAAAGCTGTTCCAGACGCGCTTCGGTGATGTTTCGCATATCCCGGATGTCGATCAGGCTGCCCGCGATGAGTACGCTCATCTGTTCATCGGTGTAATAAATTCGCCCGTCGATGTACAGCTCATACAGACCGAGATAGTTGGTTTTGCGGATATTGTCGACCTGGACGTTCAGACGTTTCTCCACGCTTTGCTTCAACTTGCTGGCGGCAACGGACTGCGCTTCCGCAGGCACGCTGGCGAAAAAGACAAAAAAAACGAGGCTTGCGGCAAGGGCGGCAAAATGTGGCATGGGAATAATTTCCTGCAAAAGAACAAGGCGATTATAAATCAGAAGGCGGAACAAACGACGAAAGGCGGAAAAGGGACTGGGCAACCGCATGAATGCTCGTTTTTTTCCTCGCCTACCGCGCGGAAGAGAAAAAGGCGTAAGGTTCCCCCTCTCCCGCTTCGCGGGAGAGGGTTTGATCGTGGCGCGTTGTCCCAAACGTCGTGATTTTTGCGGCTTCGCCGTATGGCGAGGACGCCTTCTCTCGCCCCTTCGGGGTACGCTCTCCCGCCATGCGGGAGAGAGGACGGCAGGCGACGGCGCGAACTGAAAATACGACGATGGCATTCATGCAATTGCCCGCTGCTGTTTGCTTTTTTGCGGTTTGCTCGTTATTCTTTCCGCATTGTTTGATGAATGGTGGAGGCGGAACATGGCATCGTGGGCATTGATAGCGGGAGTACCGGTACCGGGGAGAAGCGATCTGGTGGCGGTGAGGTTGCAAGGAGAGACGCTGGCGGATAAGGAAGGGAAAAAGCGGGAGACATCATGCGCGTCCTGATGGTTTCCGATGTCTATTTTCCCCGCATCAACGGTGTCTCTTCTTCGATTGAAACCTTCAAGAACACGTTGGAGGACTGCGTTATCGAAGTCGAAATCATCGTGCCGCGCTATGGCGACGAGGCGGAGGAAGAGGGCGTCACCCGCGTCCAGAGCCGGAACCTGCCATTCTCCCTCGACCCGGAAGACCGGCGGCTTTCCTGGCGGCGGATGAAGCAGGTCGTGTTGGAGCGTGCCCGCGACTGTGACCTGATCCATATCCATACGCCGTTTATCGCGCATTACGCTGGTCTGCGCGCGGCGCGCAAGCGGCATTTACCCGCGCTGGCCACCTACCACACCTTGTTTGCCGAATACTTTCAGCATTATATCCCCTTTTTGCCGCGGCGCTACCTGGGCAATCTCGCGCGCCGCTTCTCGAGTCGGCAGTGCAACGCGCTGGACGGCGTGGTGGTGCCTTCTACCGCGATGCTGGAACAACTGAAGGAATACGGTGTGCGCGTACCTCTGCATGTGCTGCCCACCGGAATCCCGCTGGAACGTTTTACACGCGGGGATCGGGAAGTATTTCGCCGCCAGTTCGACATCGATGCGCGGCGACCGGTGGCGCTTTTCGTCGGGCGCGTCGCGCACGAGAAGAATATCGGCTTCCTGCTGCGCATGTGGGCGCTGGCCTTGCGGCAGAACCCGGATTTGCTCCTGCTGCTGGCCGGGGACGGCCCCGCCTTGCCCGATCTCCAGGAAGAGGCGCGGCGGCTGGGAATCGATCATGCCGTCAGGTTCCTCGGCTATCTGGATAGAAACGGTTCTCTGTTGGATTGCTATGCCGCCGCGGATGTTTTCGTCTTTTCCTCGCTCACCGAAACGCAGGGCATGGTGTTGCCGGAAGCGATGGCGGCGGGTTTGCCCGTGATCGCGCTTGCCAAACTCGGCACCCGCGACATTCTTGAAGCGGGCAAGGCCTGCATCGCGCCGCCGACCGAGGAGAAAGCCTTCGCGGACGCGGTGTTGCGCTTCTTTGCCGACGCCGCCTTGCGCGAGCGCCTGCAAGCCGAAGCGCCGGAGACCGCGCGTGACTGGTCGGATGTCGCCAGCACGCGGCGGCTGGCGGAAATCTATCGCGGCATGGTCGCATGAGCCGGAAAGACGTTCCCTGGGGGGATATCTTCCGGCTCTATTTATTCTTCTGGTATTTCTCCGGCCTGCCGCAAATCCTGTATCTGTGCGCGGGTGTGGGCGAAGCCTCGCTGTTGCTGGATACCTTTCCCCTGAGTCTCGTCTGGCTTGCCGTCGTCCTGCTTCTGCCCCGGCGGGCGCCCCTCGTCAGCGGCGTCATCGGCTTGGCGCTCTGGTCGGCGTCGTTGGTGGGCTTGAGCTATTTCGGCATCCATGGATACGCCATCACGCAAAGCGTCGTCTTTGCCATGTTCGAGTCCAATCCGGAAGAGTCGAAGGAATTCCTCAGCCAGTATTTCGATCCGTGGATGATCCTGGGGCTTGCGCTCTATACCTTGTGCGCTTTCCTGCTCTGGCGGCGCGTTCGTCCGCTGGCTTTGCCGTGCGTTTCCGCCTTGACGGCTTGCGTGTCATTGCTCGCCGTGAGCCTTGCCTACCCCCTGCTCGCGCGGCGCGGGGCGGACGCCGTGACCTCCTGGCAGATTCTGGCCGGCTACACCCAATATCATCGCCAGCTCGCGCAAGTGCGCAAACTGCTGGCGGGCGAAGCGCCGCCGCTACAAGACCTGACGGACGCCAATGGTGATACGCCGCGCACGCTGGTGCTGGTCGTTGGCGAATCCACGACCAGCCAGCACATGAGCCTGTACGGCTATCCGCGCCGGACTTCACCGCGCCTGGAGGCGATGCGCTCGTCCCTGACCGTTTTCGAGGACGTGATCGCGCCGCGCCCCTATACCATCGAAGTCCTGCAACAAGCCTTGAGCTTCGCGCACCAGGAAGAACCGCGCCGCTTTCCCGGCGAGCCGACGTTGCTCGACCTGATGCGGCAGGCGGGCTACAAGACCATCTGGATCACCAACCAGCAGACCATGGATCGCGTCAGCCTGCTTACCATGTTCCCGCGGCAGGCGGATGAGGCGCATTACCTGAACCAGCAATTCCGGCAGGACGCCAACCAGGATGACGCCGCCGTGCTCGCGCCCTTCGCGCAGGCGTTGCTTGATCCCGCGCCGAAGAAGATGATCGTGGTGCACCTGCTGGGCGCGCACCTCAAATACCAGTATCGCTACCCAGCGGCCTTCGATCGCTTCCATGGCCGGGAGCATACGCCGCCCGGCCTCGACGATGCGCGGCTTACCTACGTCAATGCCTACGATAACGCGGTGCTGTACAACGACGAAATCATCGCCCGCCTGATCGAAAGTTTCGAGGCGAGCCAGGCGCACGGTTTCCTGTTGTATTTTTCCGACCATGGCGAAGAAGTCTTCGACACGCCGCCGCACCAAACCCTGGGCCGCAACGAAGACGCGCCGACCCCCGGCATGTACCGAATCCCCATGATCCTGTGGACATCCCCGTCATGGCAGTCTGCGCACCGGCGCGACTTCGGTGCAGGGGTGAAACGCAGGTACAGCACCACGCACCTGATCCACACCTGGTCGGACCTGGCGGGCCTGCGTTACGACCGCTACCGGCCGGAGTGGAGCGTGGCAAACCCCGCCTTCCAGCCCTTTACACGCTGGATCGGCAATCCCGGCGGAGAACTGCGGGATTTCGACGCGACGGACTAAGAACCTGTTCATCGTCTTCAGGGGTTTCCCTCGCCCGCTTTGCGGGAGAGGGTGGCGCTTTGGTGCCGGGAGAGGGGCGGCGGTTCATCCCCGAACCGTGTTTTCCGGGGTGAATCGCCCCCTCATCCGCCCTCTGGGCACCTTCTCCCCCTGAAGGGGCAGAAGGAAAACCAAGCGCTTTCCACGGCAATCCAGACGGCATTGATGCTTGCTCCAACATTCCGGGAAGAGCGGATCGCCGCATGGATTGCCAGAGCTTTGTGCCTCGCTTTTGACGATGCGGGGCAATTGCATGCGCCTTTGTCCTCCGCGTCCCAATCCGCTCCGGAGGGACTTACGCTTCCGCTTCCGCGGGTTCTTCCGCGAAAACCAGGCGCACCGCGCCGTCTGTGGCGGCATCCACAGTGATCTGTCCGCCATGTGTCAGGCGGCCAAACAACAATTCGTCGGCCAGGGCGGCGCGGATGCTGTCCTGAATCAGCCGCGCCATGGGGCGCGCGCCCATCAGCGGATCAAAACCCTTTTGCGCCAGCATGGTCTTCAGGGCATCGGTAAAATGGGCTTCGACCTTTTTTTCGCCCAGTTGCGTTTCCAGTTGCATCAGGAATTTGTCGACCACGCGCAAGATGATGTCGTGATCCAGCGGCTTGAAAGAAACGATGGCGTCCAGTCGGTTGCGAAATTCCGGCGTAAACAAGCGCCTGATTTCCAGCAGTTCATCTCCAGCCCGCGCGTCCGGCGTAAACCCCATGTGGTTCTTCTGCAAGTCGGCGGCACCGACATTGGTGGTCATGATGATGATCACATTGCGAAAATCCGCTTTGCGCCCATTGTTGTCGGTCAGTGTGCCGTGATCCATCACCTGCAACAGGATATTGAAGATGTCCGGATGCGCCTTTTCGATTTCGTCGAGCAACAAGACCGCATAGGGCGCCTTGTTGATGCCCTCCGTCAGCAACCCGCCCTGCTCAAAGCCGACGTATCCCGGCGGCGCGCCAATCAGGCGGGAAACCGCGTGACGCTCCATGTATTCGCTCATGTCGAAACGCAATAGCTCGATATTCAGCGCATAGGCCAGCTGCCGCGCCACCTCGGTCTTGCCCACGCCCGTCGGGCCGGAAAAAAGATAGGTGCCAATCGGCTTTTCCGGGCTTCCCAGGCCGGAACGCGCCATCTTGATGGCGCGGGACAAGGTTTCAATGGCGGCATCCTGCCCAAAAACCACGGTTTTCAGATCGCGCTCCAGGGTTCTCAGGGCGTCGCGATCGTCCGTACTGACGTGGCGCGGCGGGATACGCGCGATCTTGGCGACGATGTTTTCGATTTCGCCCTTGCCGATCAGCCTCTTCTGCCGCGACTTGGGCAGGATGCGCTGCGCCGCGCCCGCTTCGTCAATCACGTCGATGGCCTTGTCCGGCAGATGCCGGTCGGTGATGTAGCGGGCGGAAAGCTCCACGGCGGCAGAAAGCGCCGCGCTGGAATACTTGACGCCATGATGCGTCTCGAAACGCGTTTTCAGACCCTTGAGAATTTCCAGCGCCTCGCTCTCGGAAGGTTCGCCGACATCGATTTTTTGAAACCGCCGGGTCAGCGCGTGATCCTTTTCAAAAATGCCGCGATATTCGTTGTAGGTCGTCGCGCCAATGCACTTCAATTGCCCGTTGGAAAGCGCCGGCTTCAGGAGATTGGAGGCATCCAGCGTGCCGCCGGAAGCCGCGCCCGCGCCGATCAACGTGTGAATCTCGTCGATGAACAAAATGGCGTCGGGAATTTCGTGCAACTTTTTCAGGACATTCTTCAGACGCTGCTCAAAATCGCCGCGATATTTGGTGCCCGCCAGCAACGCGCCCATATCCAGCGCATACACCGTAGCCTTTGCCAGCACTTCCGGCACAGCCTTCTTCATCACCTGACTGGCCAAACCTTCGGCAATGGCGGTTTTGCCCACGCCCGCCTCGCCTACCAGCAAGGGATTGTTCTTGCGGCGGCGGCAGAGCGTCTGGATCACCCGTTCGAGTTCCATTTCCCGCCCAATCAGCGGATCGATCCGGCCCGCGACGGCCTGTCGGTTGAGATTGACGGTGAAGTTTTCCAGCGGATCGGCGGCGGCCTGTTGTGCCGCGCCTCCCTCCGCGCCTTCCGTCGCCCTGGGGGCTTTGTTGGTCTTGTCGATGCCGTGGGCGATGTAATTCACTACATCCAGCCTGGTTATCCCCTGTTTTTGCAGGAAGAACGCCGCGTGCGAATCCTTTTCGCCAAAAATGGCGACCAGCACGTTCGCGCCATTGACTTCCTTCTTGCCCGAAGACTGCACATGCAAAATGGCGCGCTGGATGACGCGCTGGAAACCCAGCGTGGGCGAGGCGTCCACATCTTTCCCACCCGGCACGGTCGGCGTGTGCTCAGAAATGAAACGGGAAATGTCGCCGCGCATCTGCTCCAGGCTGGCACCGCAGGCGCGCAGGGCCGCTGCCGCCGTCGGGTTATCCAGCAAAGCCAGCAGGAGATGCTCGACAGTGATGAACTCATGCCGCTTCTGCCGCGCCTCGACAAAGACAATATGCAGACTGACTTCAAGTTCCTGGGCGATCATTTTCAGTTCTTCTCCATGACGCAAGCCAGCGGATGCTGATGTCTACGGGCAAAGTCGCTGACCTGCTCAACCTTGGTAGCCGCCACGTCGCGCGAAAAAAGCCCGCAGACGCCGCGTCCCTCACAGTGGACTTTCAACATGATTTCCGTGGCATGCTCCCTGTTCATGGCAAAAAAGCGCTGCAGCACATGAATCACGAAATCCATGGGCGTGTAATCATCATTCAACAGCAATACCTTGTAAAGGTGGGGCGGTTCAACCTGGACGGCTTCCGTTTCAAGGACTGCTTCCTGTTGGTCCTGGGCGCTCATGCCGAGGATTTTATACAGTCTGTCCGAGAGTGCAACACCACCGGGATGCCTTGTTTTGCAACAGTCTGGACAGTATTGTAAAAAAACGGCGCGCAAAATGTTGAAAGTTGTTGACGTCTGGATGCGGTTCGCGTAAAACGACGCCGTTTGGATTCAAGAGCATCGCCTACGCCATCGGCGCCGGTTGCTGGAGTCAAAACGGGTAATCGGGATTTTTTCCCGTGTTTTTTGTTTTTTGTAGGAAGCAGCAAATATGGCAACTGGTACTGTCAAGTGGTTCAACGATTCCAAGGGGTTCGGCTTCATCACGCCGGATGACGGGAGTGAAGACCTTTTCGCGCATTTTTCCGCCATCACCATGAACGGCTTCAAAACCCTCAAGGAAGGTGAAAAAGTCTCTTTTGACGTCGTGCAAGGGCAAAAAGGCAAGCAAGCCTCCAACATTCAGCGCGCCTGAATCTGGCAGTTTTGCCCCTGTACAGAAACCCGCCTCGCAAGGCGGGTTTTTTATGCCGCCGCAAGACTCGGCGTGTTCGCCTATGACGCGCCAGTGTCGGCGGTTTCTTCCGATCCCTGATCCCTGATCCCCGATCCCTGGCAAAAGAGACAGATGCCGCCGCTTTCCTGGCGGATGTGTTCCAGCACCGCCGCATGCGCCTTGCGTTCTTCGGCACTGGCGCGGCAAATGCGCAGGGGAGGGCGCGCTTTAGCCGCGCCTTCCGGCTGGCTCGTGTTCGATGTCGGCTTTGGCGGGGACGCGGACATATCCATCATCAGGCTTTCCTGACCGCGCGTCATGGCAAGATAGACATCCGCCAGCAATTCGGCGTCCAGCAACGCGCCGTGCAGGGTACGGTGCGCGTTGTCGATCTGGTAATGCTCGCAGAGGGCGTCGAGGCTGTTGCGTTTTCCGGGACGCTGTTCGCGCGCCATTTTCAGGGTGTCGCACACCCTGGCGCAGATTTTCTGGGTAGCGGGCAAGTCGAGACGCGCTAGCTCCATGTCGAGAAAGCCAATGTCGAACGGCGCGTTGTGAATGACCAGTTCCGCGTCGGCAATGAACGCCATGAATTCACGGGCAATATCCGCAAAACGGGGTTTATCCTCGAGAAAACTCCGGTCGA
>JAIRLE010000123.1 GCA_031259605.1 Zoogloeaceae bacterium | reverse complement strand
GTAGATCATCGGCACCTGCGAGGAGGTGGTGTTGGTGGCCGCCGAGGACATGGAAATGGCGTTGTCCGTGCGCACGAAACTCAAGCCCTGCTGGATCAGGCCGCTGATTTCGGAAGGATTGAGCGTGGAAGCGTAAAAGCCGCGGCTGTTGATGGCGGCGTGCATCAGGTCGTCGCCGTTCAGGAGATTTTCGGGCTGATTTTCCCGATCGTTTCGATCGGGATTGCCCCAGCCGCTCATGGGCGGGACGGGGCAACCAGGGCCATTAGTCCAACTGCTGCCGCAGCTCGCCGCATACGCCGGACCGGGATAGCCCCAGTCGTTGGCGTCAAACATGGCCTTCGCGTCCGTCGGATTCATGTTCATCGCCTTGGTGATGCGCTGCCAGTCAACGCTGTAGGCGCTGTCGTCCAGATGGATGGCCACCACATTCATGTGCTGCCAGAAAGCCGGGTCCTGCGTGCCTCTCGGCACGTTGTTGTCGGATCTGCCATCGACTGTCCGCATCAAGAGATCGTTTTTCCAGTAGTGCATGGCGACGTCCGCCATGGTGGTAAGGCTGGTGGGAAGCGTATTCGTGTTGTGATCTTTGAACGGCAGCGTGGGGACATACACGTAGGGGGTTGTCCCATAGGTGTCGCTCTCATTGGCGTGCAGGATGGACGGCCCCGACTTGTTGTCCGCGTCGCGCATGTCGTCGAGTGGCTTGCCGTCATCCGTGTCGAAATTTCCGCCGGTCAAGGTCAGGACATAGCTTTTGCGGCAGGACTGAAAGCGGGTCGCGTCAGCCCCCGTGGCCGCGTTGGCGGCGCGCTCGAAACCCGGCGTGGAAGACCAGGGGCCTTTCTTGGTGTTGTTCGTGTAATAAGTCCCAACCCCCGCCAGGCTTTGGCGCATCGAGGCATAACCAGCGTAATCACTGGACGATCCGCTCAGTTTGAACAGCCAGTCGAGCACTTGCGTCTTGCACTTCCCGGCGGGAGAGCAGGCGGCGGCGCCTTGACCGCCAACGCCGTAACCGGAAGGATCGCCCGGATCAAAATCCTTGAAGGGACGCACGCCGCGCTTGACGTAATTGTTTTTGCTGTCGAAGCCATCCAGCATATGACCAGAACCGTATGTACCACCCCACCCGCTACTGCTGCCGCAACCGCTGTTGCACCCGGTCACAGCGTAGCCGATGCGCGTCTCCGGGTCCAGATCGTTCAGCGCGTGGCTCAGCACGGTTTTCATCAGGGAACCGGGATGATAGTAATAGCTGAACCAGTTGGCGAAATTCTGCCGCTTGTCCGCCGCCTCGATGGGGCCATTCTTTGCCGCGTCCCACCAGGTGTAATACTCATCCTTGTCCTCGGCCTCACCCACGCGAATCGCCTCGAAACAGTTGTAGTATTTGATCAGCCAGTTATGGTTGCGATCATTGCCAGTGGTGAACTGATATTGCGGATTGCTTACCACGGAACTGTCGCTAACGTCAGTTGATCCGGTGGTGCTGGAAGAGGAAGTGTAGTCATACCCTGCCGGAAAAACGTAATCACTCTGCCCGCTACCAAATTTGCCGAACTTGGAATAATCCGTGCGGCTAGTCGCGGACATCGACGTATCCTGAAACTCGCAGCCCTGCCGCGCTGGATTCTCCGCCGTGCCATAGGTCAGATGCGCCTCGCCGCCCTTGTTGACGATGTATTGTATCGGCACATTCATGCTTCCGCTTACATATGCCGGTATGGCGCGAATATCCTGCCAGGTTTCATTGCCGCCCGCATCCTTCACGGAAGGGTTGACCTTGACGGAACCATCGGCATTCCGCGCGACGCGCCCCGGATGATACAGGTTGTAATGCGCCGTCCTGCCGATCGTCGTACCCGTGCTCGGCCCTCCCGTGCCATCCGTCTTGTACGCGGGCGCATCCACGCAATCATCAATGACACTGTTGCTATCGGCATAATGCGTTGCGCAAAAATTATTTGCCAAGTTTCTGTTTTTGGTGCTCATCCCGGAGTTGAACACGCCAAAGCCATCGATCGGCGCGGATGCGAAGGACGCGTCCGGCCACTCGGTGGTGGTGCCTGGCTGGAACCCCAAAGGTCTTTTGTATTCCACCGCGGGATCATAGTAAATCTTGTTGATGTGTGAGGAATGGAAGGGCTTGTTCAGTCTTGACGGGTTTGTGGTGCCGAAAGCGCTCGACCTCAAATCATAGCGGTCGCCATTGGTCGGCAGATAGCCGTAGTGCGTGATGCTCCCCGTATTGATCAGCAGCATGACGTTGGGCGGCACCTCGCTGCCCATGCTCAACGGCATGTTGGAAATATCCGGCGCCTCGAACTTGTTCGGCAGGGTGACGCTCGGATCGTCGGCCAGGACGGCGGCGGCAAAGCCCGCCAGGAACAGCGCCGTCACGCGGCGCGGCGCGCCAGAACAAAAATCCCGTGTGTTCATCTTCCTTCTCCTTCATGCCATTCATGCCGTTCGCGGATGCCTGTCGCGCGTCCGCGTCCGATTCCTGTTTCCTGATTCCCGGGCAACCACAAGGGTTGCCCCTACTGCCGCACCACAACGGACTGCAACACCGCCACCGCCGAAGCCGTGGCCGGATCGTCGGTGTCCGCGCCCAGCGCCGTGACGCGCAGC
This sequence comes from Zoogloeaceae bacterium, assembly GCA_031259605.1. Taxonomy (GTDB): domain Bacteria; phylum Pseudomonadota; class Gammaproteobacteria; order Burkholderiales; family Rhodocyclaceae; genus Azovibrio. Next base: position 4,143 of record JAIRLE010000123.1, on the reverse strand, counting down.
ACTTCCATGTCGAACTTGGCATACTGGTTATTCACACTCAAGGTACTGCTCGACTTGGCATTGGGCAACTGCTCCACCACGTACCACGGCGAAGCCGCCCCGCCATACAGCGCGACGCGATAGACCTTGTGCGCGGCATTGCCGCCGCCATCCTTCCAGCCCGACAGCTTGGTGAAATCCCGCGGCCCGCCGCCACTCACATTACACGCCGTCCACAGGTAGTAGTTTCCCGCGCCCGCCTCCACATCTTCATTGACCTTGCACACGCCCGGTTCCTGCTCGATTGGAATCTTTGCGTACAAGTATTCGTTTTCCACACCGCGCAAGCCCGCCTCCGCCTTCTCAAAGGCCCTGGCCAAACGCCCCGCGTTGCCCGACATGGATTCCTGCTCGCGCACGCCCTGCATCACCGAAAGACTGACAATGGTGATCAGGATCAGCATGATCAACCCAATGACCAGCGCCGCGCCTTGCTGCCGGGAAGCGGCGCACACCAGCCTCTCCCCGGCTTTGTATGGGCGCAGCCCCGCTCGCCTCCCCTCGCCCGCTTGCGGGAGAGGGTGGCCGAAGGCCGGGAGAGGGACGACGGCGCATATTGAACGGCATTCCCCGGAGTGAACCGCCCCATCATCCGTCCTCCGGGCGCCTTCTCCCCCTGAAGAGGGAGAAGGGAAAACAAACCGCGCCTGTCCGAAGATGCCTGCCTCGATGAAGTTTTTTCCGTCCATTTCGATGCCCTCCTCAATCCGCCGCGGAATCATGCGCCTCAACGGGCTTGTTGATATCCGTAATCTTGTTGCGCAAGGCAATGGTCGCGGAAAAAAGCCGCCGCAAACGCCGATCCAGCACTTCATAGCTCACGGTATCCGGATCGGTTTCGCCGCACATGCGCATCTTGTAGCTCGTCACCTCCGGCAACACCTCCGGCCGCTGCGAAACCAGCACCAGATCCACCTGCGCCTGCATCGCGTTCTTTTTTTCGTCCGCCGTCGCGGTCTGCCAGGGCTTCAGCTTGTTATCCCCAGCCACCAGACACACGCGAAAAGCCTCCACGCCGCGCGCCAACTCTTCCGGATCCGTCTTCTCCGCCAGCCCGCCTTCGTTGTAATACAACGAGCCTATCGGACGCGCCACGTAGCCCTCATACGCATCCGCGCTTTCCTGAACGCGAAAGGTGCGCGGCAGCGCATACAGGAACACCTGCGCGCCGCGCGCGAACAATTGCGCGCTGTCGCCGCCCGAACTCGAAACACTGAGCGTATCCGCGCCAGCGCCAACAAGATTCATGAAAACCCCGCCAGTGCAATCGCTGAGCAACACCCGCGCATGACTGTAATCATCCGCCATGAACTGGCTCGCCAGCGCGCCGCCCGCGATGCTTATCGTATTGTCATTATTGGCGATGAATTCCTTCTGCACGCTGGCCTCGGCCGCGTTCGCCCGCACACCGTGAATCTCCAGACCCCCGCTGTACGACATGCCGGACATTGCGCCAGCATAACCGCCGTTCTGCACGTAAATCCCACCTTCCTTGAAACGCGCAAACTCCTCCGCGCTTATCCTGCTGGACAGGTTCGTCACCTCATCAATCTTTGCGCAGCCGTGAAAAGCCGCCATGCGCGCGTCACGCCGGATGGTTTCCAGCACCGCGCGCGCGTTTTCCTGCATGCGCATCATCTCGCTGTTCAATACATATGTATGACGCCCGCCCACAAAGGCATAGGAAACCGCCATCAGCACCAGCAACCCGATGAACGCCGCCACCATCAGCTCGATGATGGTAAACCCGCCCTGAGTCCGGAAAGAAGCCGGAAAAGAACCCGAGGGATTTTTTCGCGGGGTTTTCATATCCGCCCCGCCAGATAAAATTGCTGGGTATTGGCCTCGAACAACGGATCCGCCCCGCCTCCCGCCTGATCCCAGCGGATGCACACCATGGCGTAATCGCCTTCCGTACCGCATTGCGTCTCGCCCGCCGTCTCGCCCTTGACGTTGCACACCTGCACCCTTGCCTCCGGCAGCGCCTTCATCAGGTTGTCATGCCACAGCTTCACGTCCCTGCCGGCCTGCGAATCCGGCGGACTCAGACGCGAGCCATCCGCCTTGACGTTGTAATAACCCCGCGCCGCTTCCCCGGGATTGCTGCGCATCTTGTCCATGATGGCATTTGCGTATTCCACCGCCACCGTGCGCGCCATCGCGTTTTGGTTCTGCTTCAGCGAAGATGTCTGCAATCCCACCAGACCCAGTATGCCAATGGCCAGGATAACCACCGCCACCAGCACTTCCAGCAACGTAAAACCCCGCATCGAGGCAGGAGAAGAAAAAGATGAATTGCGCATGATGAGCCTCACGAATCAAACGGCATTGGAAATTCTGGCGTGACCCAGCGTATTGACTTCCAGCAACAGCGCCGTGCCTACCGACGAGTCGCCCGGCACATTGTTGTAGGTATTGGGACGCACCAAAAGCTTGAGGCCAGCGGGATGATCCGCGCCATCCACCTGGACTTTCATGCTGCCCCTGGGCGTGAAGGTAAACGCTATCGTCCTCCCGCAATCATTCGTTTCCGTGCAAATCTTCACGCCATTCAAGGCGTTGTGCTCGCGCAAAAAAACCTCACTGCCGCCAAAATTCACTGTCTTCACGTTCCAGCCTTTATCCAGCGTGGCATTGATCGGCGCAAGCGACACCTCCGTCCCGCGGGTAATTGCCTCGCTGCGCGCGTAACGCAAGGCCGTCAGGAATTCGTCCGTATAGGATTCCACCTTCGTCCGTTCCAGCCGATGCTTGAAGGAAGGCACCGCAAACGCCGCAAAAATGACGATCAGAATCACCACGATCATCAACTCGATCAGCGTAAACCCGCGCATCTTGTTAAAATCTTTCATGACATTCTCCAAAAAACACCGCCTCCCGCACATGCGACCTGTTTATACTCGTTGTCATGGAAATCCGCGCGCATCGCCAGACGAACGGTCAAGTCCCCGCGATAAACGGTCGATTCCAGAGGGTGGCGGGCAGAAAATAATGGCAAATGGATTACCGGCGGCTTTGCCGCCGCAAATATCACGCCACTGGACGCAATGAAAAGTGGAGAAAATTTCGTCGTTCGCAGAAGCTGTTCATCGTAAAACCAACTCCGGTTTGAAACCCCGCCCGCACGAAAGGCGCTGCGGTCGAGACCCCGGCCGAAACCGGGGTCTCGACCGTAGCCATTCTCGAGGGGAAAGAACCCCCTTCCCAATGGAGTTGGACCGACAGCCCTGAAGGGCTGTCGCTAATTTTTGCTGATCCCGGATTGCCGGAAGAAGCGTTCAATGTTCCTTCTCCCTCTCCCACGAAGCGGGAGAGGGTAAAACCTGCGCCGACGCTTGCCTTTCTCTCTCCCGTTTACAGGAGAGCGTGTCCCGACAGGGACGAAAGAGGGGGGCGCACCAACGGCGCGGACGCAAACCAGCAAAAACCTCAAACCCGCATATCCGCGCCTGGAATCAGGGAAAGATGGCGCAACCGCCCTGCGCTGCTCTCCTCCAATCCTTGCGATCGGCAACTCAACCTTATATACTCGCACCCTTGTGTCGGGGCGTGGCGCAGTCTGGTAGCGCACTTGCATGGGGTGCAAGGGGTCGCGAGTTCGAATCCCGCCGCCCCGACCATCTTATCCACAAAGGCTGGAACACCTCGGCGTCCGGGGGTTCAATCACAGCCCTCTCGCCATCGGCAATTCGCGTACACAACCGCGACCGCCGCCGACGGAATTACTCGCCAGTCGTCGCATGGGTTTGTCGACAGACAACACAGTGACCATGCAGGTTCTAGGCGGATTATTGCGCCTTGGCGCCTGTTCATGATCCCGGATTGTCGTGGGAAGCGCCAGGTTTTCCTTCTCTCCCTTCAGGGGAGAAGGCACCCAGAGTGCGGATGAGGGGGCGATTCACCCCGGAAAATACGGTTCAGGGATGAATCGCCGCCCCTCTCCCGCGAGCGGGAGAGGGAAACCCCTGAGCAAAAATTAGCGACAGTCCTTCAGGGCTGTCGGTCCAACTCCATTGGGAAAGGGTTTCTCTCCCCTCAAGAAAGGCGCGAAGGTTTCAAACCGGAGTTGGTTTTACGATGAACAGGCTCTTATTTGGCGACTGG
>JAIRLE010000081.1 GCA_031259605.1 Zoogloeaceae bacterium | reverse complement strand
GGCAAATCCTCCGCGCCCTGTTTTCTCTTTGCGGCGCTGCTCTGGCGCGAAGTCGGCGTCGTCTGGCGGCGCATCCGGGAATCGGGCGAGCATCCGCTGCCCGCCTTGCATCAGGCCATGAACGAGGTTTTGTCGGCGCAGGGACAAAAACTGGCCATCACGCGGCGCATCGCGGGCGACATCAAGGAAATCTGGGCATTGCAGCCGCGCTTCGAACATCGCGTGGGACGGCGTCCCCATGGCGTCCTGGAACATCCGCGTTTTCGCGCCGCCTATGATTTCCTGTGCCTGCGCGCCAGGGCAGGAGAAGTTGACGCGGCGCTACCCGCGTGGTGGCTGGAATTCCAGGATGCGGACAGCGACGCGCGCAACGACATGCTGGCCGCGCTCGGTCCCGAAGCCGCGAAACGCCGGAAACGCCGTCGTTCCAGACGCGGCGGCAAGGCGGCGGATTCTGCCGCCCTGCCGGAAAACGACGCGGAAAACGATGCCGCCGCCTGACGCTGCTCCGGCCTCTGGCGCTCCTTTGGCCTACATCGCGCTGGGCGCCAACCTGGATCAGCCGTGCGCGCGGGTAAAAGCCGCCATCGCGGCATTGGACGAACTGCCGCAAACCTGCCTGCTGCGCGCGTCTTCTCTCTATCGAACCGCGCCCGTCGGTCTTTTGCCGCAACCGGATTTCATCAATGCCGTGGCGCAAGTGGCAACCCGGCTATCCCCGCAAGCCCTGCTCCTTGCCCTGCGTGCGCAGGAAGCCGCGCAGGGACGGACGCGCGGCATTCCCAACGCGCCGCGCACACTGGATCTGGATTTGCTGCTGCATGCCGACGTGACGATGCGGACGCCCGCTCTCATCTTGCCGCATCCGCGCCTGCATCTGCGCGCCTTTGTGCTGGTTCCCCTGTACGAGATTGCGCCCGATCTTCGCATTCCCGGCCGCGGCGCGCTGGCCGCTTGGCTGCCCGCCGTCTACACCCAGATGCCCGGCGTCAGCCGGATTTGAGCTTTCCGAGCAGCGCCAGCAGCGCGCCATCGCCGCCGTCGCGGGGCAAGGCGGGACAGAAGGCGAGAATCTCCGGACGGCGGGAAAGCCACTGGCGCGTCATGGGTTTCAAAATGGCGCGACCATCGGGCGAAGTGTGCCCCTTGCCGTGAATGACGCGCACACAGCGCAGCCCGCGAGCCAGGCAATCGTCCAGAAAGGCGCGCAAGGCGGCAAGCGCCTCGTCGCGGGTCAGGCCATGCAGATCGATTTCCGCCTCCACCGGCCAATGCCCCCGACGCAGGCCCTTGAGGACGCGAGGAGACTGGTCGGCGCGCCGGTGACGCTCCGGCGCGTTTTCCGCATGTTCCATATCCACACGGATGCCGTCTTCCGGCGCTGCCGTCCTGCCGTCCGGCGGGGGGCGGAATGCGGGCTTTTTCGGCGGCGATTGCAGTTCGTCGCGGCCGCGAGACGGCAGGGGAGTGACGCCTTCCGCGCGCATGATGGCGTCAAATGAAATGTCCGTTTCATCAGGCGTGGCGGGTGGCTGGCGTGCGCGCATGGCTTACCGCGCGTGGAGGGCGTCCAGATAGCGCTCGGCATCCAGCGCCGCCTGACAGCCGCTGGCGGCGCTGGTGATGGCCTGTTTGTATGCCGGATCCTGCACGTCGCCCGCCGCGAATACGCCCGCGATGCTGGTTTGGCGGCTGCCGTCGAAGGTGACGATGTACCCGTTGGCGCGTTCCAGTTGTCCGGCAAACAGTTCGCTGTTGGGTTTGTGGCCGATGGCGATGAATACGCCGTGTACAGCGATTTCCTGCGTTTCTCCGTCCGGCAGATGGCGGATTCTCAGGCCGGTGACGCCGGTGGCGTCTCCCAGCACTTCTTCCAGTTCGCTTTCCAGCATCAGGCTGATCTTGCCTTCTTCCACTTTGCGATAAAGCTGGTCGATCATGATTTTCTCGGCACGAAAAGCGGCGCGGCGATGAATCAGGCGAACATGGCTGGCAATATTGGCGAGATAAAGCGCTTCCTCCACGGCGGTATTGCCGCCGCCGACCACGGCGACCGGCTTGCCGCGATAAAAAAAGCCGTCACAGGTGGCGCAGGCGGAAACGCCCTTGCCCATGAAGGCCGTCTCCGAAGCCAGTCCCAGATATTGCGCCGAAGCGCCGGTGGCGATGATCAGCGCGTCACAGGTATATGTCGCTTCGTCGCCCATGAGGCGGAAGGGTTTTTGCGTCAGGTTTGCCGTGTGGATGTGATCGAAAATGATTTCGGTATTGAAGCGGCGGGCATGTGCTTCCAGCCGACTCATCAATTCCGGTCCCGGTATGCCTTCCACGGCGGAAGGCCAGTTATCGACTTCGCCGGTGGTCATGAGCTGGCCGCCCTGGGCGACGCCGGTAATGAGCGTCGGCGCAAGGTTGGCGCGGGCGGCGTAAAGAGCGGCGGTGTAACCGGCGGGACCGGAACCGAGAATGAGCAGGGAAACGTGACGGGCAAGGGAGGGTTGGGACATGGCGGAATCGCTTTGCGAGGAGGATGAAAGAGCGGTGGATTATAACTTTTGTCTGGCTGGGCGGAAAAAACCTACCGCCTATCACCATTTCATAACCTTCTGTCACTTTCCTCCTGTTGGCGCGCTTTTCTTCTTTACTATAATGGGCGTGACTCCGTGGGTTCCATCGAAAGGATAAAATCATGTTGCGCGCCATTCTGACGGCCTTTGCCTTTTCCTTGCTCGTTGCGGGTTGTCCCGGCGTGGATATCCCCGATGTACCGGGTGACCCAAGCGCTCCCCCCATACCTCCCGAAGCGGGCGATGTCGATCCGTACTACTCGGAGGACATGATCTGCGTTCCGTCCGATGCCGCGGCTGGCGGCGGCGGCGGTGGCAGCCCTTAGCTGACACATGCCGCGTGTTCGCAGGAAGATTTTTTCTCGCGTCTTGCAGAATACGGATAATTTGCCGTAATGCCAAAATCCATTTTGTGTGCCGCGCCCCTTTTCGGAGGGGCGTTTTCTTGTTCCGGTTTTGCCTTGTCTCGCGTTTTCCGCTGCCGGTAGGAAGTGGAAATATGGCGTGTTTCTTGCTTTTATCGGGAGCAGGCTGGTTTTCTCAAGGTAGCCGGAGCGGATGCCGATAGTGTACCTGAGACGCAGGCTGGATTGACTTTCATCAGGGAGCGAGATCATGAACATTGTCTATGACAGTACGCATTATTCCGTGTTGGCTTATCCCGCACAGGAGGGCTTTGAACTGCTCGACAAGGACGCTCGCCGCATTCTGTTCCTGCAAGGCGCGTTCGCGCACCATTTTTACAACGCCATCAGCGATATTCCGGAAGCCGAACGTACCGTGGAAGCCATTGACGCCTTTCTCGACAACTACTGCAATGGCGGCGCGTCACGCCCCATCGTGTTTCACTGATCAGGGGGAGGACAGGGCGCAGAAGACAGAGTGGCCGCTCAGTAATCAGCAGGGCAAGCCATGCGTTACATGATATAATAGAGCCTCTCCAAGGAAGGAAATTTCCCATGAAAACAGCGACGATGAACATTCAGGTTGACGAAGCATTGCGCGCTTCCACTTCGGCAACGATGCCGCAACCCGGCATTACAGAAACCGAGAGCAAACGGCGA
>JAIRLE010000056.1 GCA_031259605.1 Zoogloeaceae bacterium | reverse complement strand
GGGTTTCTCTCCCCTCGAGAATGGCTACGGTCGAAACCCCGGCCGCGGCCGGGGTCTCAACCTTCGCGCCTTTCTTACGGGCGGGGTTTCAAACCGGAGTTGGTTTTACGATGAACAGGTTCTTACTGCATCGTCGATGCGCGCCACGCCGGTAACGTGGATGCCAGGAATAGGGCGGCGAGGAAGGTTGGCTCTGGGAACGATGGCATGGGTAAAGCCGAGTTTGGCGGCTTCCTTCAGGCGTTCCTGGCCGCGCGGCGCGGGACGGATTTCGCCCGCCAGCCCAACTTCGCCAAAGACGATGAGCTTGTCCGGCAGCGCCCGATTCTTCAGGGAAGAGACGATGGCCAGCGCCACGGCAAGGTCGGCGGCAGGCTCGATGATGCGCACGCCGCCCACGGCGTTGATGAAGACATCCTGATCGAAACAGGCGATGCCTGCGTGGCGATGCAATACCGCCAACAGCATCGCCAGTCGCTGCGCGTCCAGGCCGACCGTGAGGCGGCGCGGATTGCCGTGCGCGCTATCGACCAGCGCCTGGATCTCCACCAAGAGCGGACGCGCGCCTTCCTGCGTCACCAATATCGCCGTGCCGGGAACGTCGCGTTCGTGCTGCGAAAGGAACAGCGCGGAAGGGTTATCGACGCTTTTCAGTCCCGTTTCGGTCATGGCAAACACGCCCAGTTCATTGACCGCGCCAAAACGGTTCTTGACGGCGCGAATCAGGCGAAAGCTGGAATGGGTGTCGCCTTCGAAATACAGCACGGTGTCGACGACATGTTCGAGGACGCGCGGCCCGGCGAGCGCGCCTTCCTTGGTGACGTGTCCGACCAGGATGATGGTGATGGCGATCTGCTTTGCCAGCCGGGTAAGCTGGGCGGCGCATTCGCGCACTTGCGCCACGGAACCCGGCGCGGAATTGAGCTGTTCCGACCACAGGGTCTGGATGGAATCGACCACCGCCACTTCTGGCCGCTCGCTCTTTAACAGGGCGAGGATTTTTTCCAGATTGATTTCCGTCAGGAGTTTCAGGCGGCTGGCGGCAATCCCCAGCCGCCGCGCCCGCAGCGCCACTTGCTCGCCGGATTCCTCGCCGCTGATATACAGCGCGTCGACACGCTCCGAGAGTTTCGCCAGGGTTTGCAGCAACAAGGTGCTTTTGCCGATGCCGGGATCGCCGCCGATCAGCACCACGCCGCCCGCCACTAGTCCGCCGCCCAGCGGACGGTCGAATTCGCGGATACCGGTCGATATGCGGACGGCTTCATGCGCTTCAATTTCCGCCAGCGGCTGCGCCTTGGCGGCGGACATTGGCGACTGAAAGCGTCGATGGGACGCGGATTTTTCTTCCGCCACGCTTTCCACCAGCGTATTCCACGCGCCGCAACCCGGGCATTGCCCCTGCCACTTGGGCGAATCCGCGCCGCATTCGCTGCATAGATAAACGGTTTTGTTTTTGCTCATGGCGCGGAGGCTTCCAGCGTGAATTCCCGTTGCAGGCGGCAGGCAATCAGGCCATTGATGACGCCAAAGACCAGCGCGGCAAGGGCGAAGACCGGCGTCAGGCGAAAAACGCCATCATGCGGCACCAGCCACAGACGCGCCAGCATGACCTGTCCGGCGATGTGGGCGAAACTTGCCGTCAGGCTCCAACTGACCAGTCCGAACCAACGGACAGGCAGGTATTGCGCCAGCGCCAGCGCCGCCAGGCTGCAAATCGCGCCCGCAAGACTCAGGAAAAAACCGGGCGCAAGAAATTGTCCCAACAGCAAGGCGCTGGCGACCACGCGCAGGCCGCTGACCCAGGCCGCGCTTTTCCATCCGTAGCGCGCCAACACCAGCAGGGCCACAATATTGGCCAATCCCGGTTTTACTCCCGGCAAAGGCAGCGGAATCGCCGCGTCCACCAGCGAAAGCCCTACCGCCGCCGCCGCGAGACGGGCGATGCGCAGATCGTCGGCATCGACCTTGAGTTCAGTAATTGAGGGAATCATAGGGCGCATCTTTTCCGGTAATGACGAGGCTGACGCGATTGGGCGCGCAAATGGCGATTTCTCCGGCGCGGGAAAGCCAACCCTGGCGCACGCAGTATTGGCGCGGCCCAGGATCGGCAAGCACGCGGGCGCGTCCCTTTTCCACCACGACGCGCGTCTCGCCCAGGGGACCGGGAACCCGAATCTCGCGCGGCGTCTGCAAATCCACTTCCAGAAACAGCGCGCCTTCCTGCCGAATCACCAGCCGGTCGCCCGCGCCGCCCCGCCAGAACAGCGGAAAACACAGCGCCGTGCCAAGCAACGCCAAAAGCATCAAGGCCAAATCGCCGGGGCGCAGGAAGGAAAGCCACATGCTCAGTCTTCGGAAATGAGGGGTAAAACACCGGTTTCAGTATTCTGGGGCGTCGCTTCGTTTTCCGGTGACTTGTCGCCTGCCTGCAACCTGACCTGCCAATGCGCCAATTCCACCGGCGGCGTGGAAGAGGCGGACGCGTGTCCGGCGTCGATAGCGCGAATCCAGCGTTCCACGCAATCGATCCAGCCTTGCAGAATGTCGTAACCCGGCGTGCGATCCAGCCAGAGCGGGTCGAGTGTCGACACGATTTGGGCAAAACGGTAGGTTGCCCAGGCCAGCGGCGCGAGATCCAGCGGTTCCGCCAGTTGCCGGAGATGGCGGGCGGCCTGGGCGAGCGCGGCGCGGTCGGGCGGCACGGCGGATTGCGCGTGTCGCATCTGTTGGATTTCTTCTTCTGCCTCGCGCACGAACAGAGTATCCAGCGGACGCGAACGCGGGCCTTCGTCACGGCGTTCCAGACGCGTGACCAACTGTTCGACCCTTGTGGCCAGGGCGTCGTGTTCGAGGAAATCCTTTTCCTGCAAAAGCTCCAGCACGGCGTCCAGCGTGGTCAAGAGACGCGCCGTGGGCGGTGTGGTTTCCAGCGTGTCCGTAGCGGCAGCCAAGGCTTCCGCCAGTTGCAGGGGCGCGGGGTGCGCCAATGCCAACGCGCCATCCAGCAGATTGAACAGGGCGCGGCGCAATGGCGACCAGTCTGCCTTGTCCGGCGCGATGCGGCAACCCGCCCAGGCCAGGCTCATGGCTTCGACCGCGTTATCCCAGAGCGCCCGCTGCGTCGTGGAAAAGCGCGGTTCGTGAGGATGCGCCACCAGCGGCAGGATGGCATGGGTGGCTTCCAGCGCGGCATCCAAGGGATCACGCGGATGCGCGGCGTTGTCGGATTGAACGGCGGGCGTTGCGACCATTTGGCGCAAGGGCGCTTCCAGCGCGGCGAGAAGCGCCGCGTCGGGCGCGTCCTTTTTGAACGCCTGCTCGACCTTGGCCGCCAGACGCCGATATTCCGGCAACGGAGCAAGCTGCCTGTTCCGAATGGCGACCAGCAAGACCGAAGCCGCGACAAAAATCGCCGCGTTGCCCGGCGGCAGGGCGGCGCATTGCGCGTTCAACGCCAAGAGCATACCCTCCAGACCTGCCTGTCCCGCTTTCTCTTCCGGCGTTTTCAGCCAGGCCAGCAGTCCTTTTTGATAAGCGGCGCGCAAGTTCGCGCCTGCCGTCAGACTGGCGGGCATGGAAACAGGGCTGGCGTCAGCCGGAAAGCCGAGCGAAGGCATCGATCACTTCCGCAGGCGCTTGCACCAGCTCAATCAACACGCCTTCGCCGCTGACGGGAAATTCCTCGTTGCCTTTTGGATGCAAAAAGCAGATGTCGAAACCCGCCGCGCCTTTCCTGATGCCGCCTGGCGCGAAGCGTACGCCGTTTGCCGTCAGCCACGCCACGGCGCGCGACAGATCGTCGATCCACAACCCCACGTGATTCAAAGGCGTGACATGGACGGCGGGTTTTTTTTCCGCGTCCACCGGCTGCATCAGATCGACTTCCACCTTGAGCGGGCCGCCGCCGATGGCGCAGATGTCTTCCTCCACGTTTTCCCGCTCGCTTTGAAACGTTCCCGTGAGCGCCAGTCCCAGTTTATCCACCCACAGGGTCTTGAGTCTTTCCTTGGAAAGGCCGCCAATGGCGATCTGCTGGATGCCCAACACCCTGAAGGGGCGCGCGCTGTCTTGTGTGTCCATGAAATTCCTTTGCGCAGGATTGAAGGGAAGCGGACATTCTACCCTTGCGCGGTAAATTTCCTTCCTTGGCGCGGACATGGCGCAGGGCAATCGCAGCAAAAATTAGCGGCAGCCCTGAAGGGCTGCCGCTAATTTCTTGATTGCCCTGCTTTTCCCGCCCCGCGTCACATATATGTCACAAACCCTCGCTACAGTGCGTTCGTTTTCTCTTTCGACACAAGGAGCATGAACATGCAAATCAGAAGACAACGGTTTTTCCGGGCTGCTTCGCTGGTAGCCTGCATTGCGACGGTCGGCAGCGCCGAGGTCTGGGCGCAGGCCGATGTGACGGGTGCCGGGGCGAGTTTCCCGGCGCCGCTCTACACCAAATGGGCGGCGGAATACCACAAGGCGACAGGGCACCGGATCAATTACCAGTCGGTGGGTTCCAGCGCGGGATTGAAGCAGATCGAGGCAAGAACCGTGGACTTCGGCGCTTCCGACGCGCCGCTCACGGATGCGGCCTTGAGGGAAAAGGGGCTGATCCAGTTTCCAACGGTCATTGGCGGCATCGTGCCCATCGTCAATCTGAAAGGAGTCGCGCCCGGAGCGCTCAAACTCGACGGGCAGGTGCTGGGCGACATCTACCTGGGCAAGATCACCCACTGGAACGATCCCGCCATCGCGGCGATGAATCCCGGCCTGAGCCTGCCTTCCACGGCCATTGCCGTCATCCGGCGCGCCGACGGTTCGGGCACCAGTTTCGGCTTTACGCATTACCTGAGCCGGGTCAATGCCGAGTGGAAGACGAAGGTCGGTGAAGGCACTTCGGTCAACTGGCCGGTCGGCGTCGGCGGCAAGGGCAATGAAGGCGTGGCGGCATTCGTGGGGCGTCTGCCGGATTCCATCGGCTATGTCGAGTATGCCTATGCCGAAAAGAACAAGATGGCGCATGTACAGTTGAAAAACAGCGCAGGCCATTTCGTGCAGCCGTCGGAAGCCAGCTTCAAGGCCGCCGCCGCGGGCGCGGACTGGAAAAAGAGTTTTTACCAGATTCTCACCAACCAGCCCGGCAATGAATCCTGGCCGATCACCTCCGCGACCTTCATCATGATGCACAAGGCGCAGGAAAAACCCCTCCAGGCCGCCGCGACGCTCGATTTCTTCGCCTGGGCCTACAAGAACGGCGACAAATTGGCTCAGGAACTGGATTACGTGCCCATGCCGCAGGAAGTCAAGACGATCATCCTTCAGGCCTGGCAGGAAATTCAGGACACGTCCGGAAAGCCAGTGAGAAAACCGTAACATCCGCCACGTAATCCCCCCCCCGCAAGGCGCGTCCGGCGACAATCCCGGACGCGCCTTTTTCTATTGTTCCAGAAGCTATTGCGGGATCAGCAAGAAATCAGCGGCAGACCTTCAGGACTGCCGGTCAAACAGGCGGGGTTTCAAACCGGAATCGGGACAGGATTGTCACCGTTTTGTCACAAATCTGACGTATAGTGCGTTGCAATGATGATTGAACCTGTCTTGCCGCCCATGTCTGTCCGTGGAGGACGCGGTGTCCGGCACATGCGTTCCGGCACCGTCTCCGACCTGCTCTTCGGCGCGGTGGCGCGCGGCGCGGCCTTGCTGACTCTGGCGCTCCTTCTGGGCATCATTCTTTCGCTCATCATCGGCGCGTGGCCCGCCATCGAGCGTTATGGCCTGGGATTCCTGACCCATAACGCTTGGGATCCCGTGCAGGAAGACTTCGGCGGCATGGTGATGATCTACGGAACGCTGGCCACCTCGGGCATTGCGCTCTTGATTGCCGTGCCGGTGAGTTTTGGCATCGCGCTTTTCCTGACCGAACTCGCGCCCGCCTGGTTGAAGCGCCCGCTGGGAACCGCCGTTGAATTGCTGGCGGCGGTGCCTTCCATCGTGTACGGCATGTGGGGATTGATGGTTTTCGGGCCGGTGCTGGCGCGTTATGTGCAGCAGCCCCTGCAAGCCTGGCTGGGCGGCACGCCGGTTTTCGGGGCGCTGGTTTCCGGGCCGCCGGTGGGCATCGGCATCCTGTCCGCCGGAATCATCCTTTCCATCATGATCATCCCCTTCATCGCCTCGGTGATGCGCGACGTTTTCGAGGTCACGCCGCCGCTTCTGAAGGAATCGGCCTACGGATTGGGCGCGACCACCTGGGAGGTGATCTGGAAAATCGTGCTGCCCTATACCCGCGCGGGCGTGCTGGGCGGCATCATGCTGGGATTGGGGCGCGCACTGGGCGAGACGATGGCAGTGACGTTCGTCATCGGCAACATGAACCAGTTGCGTTCGTCTTCGCTTTTCGAGGCGGCCAACAGCATCACTTCCGCGCTCGCCAACGAGTTCGCCGAGGCCGCGCCGGGAATGCATCAGGCGGCTCTGATTTACCTGGGGCTGATCCTCTTCCTGATTACCTTCGTGGTGCTGGTCTTTTCCCGCCTGCTGCTGTTGCGGCTGCAAAAAAATGAAGGAAAGCGCGCTTGAATACCCTGTCTGACGGCAAAACCCCGGCGCGGCGTACATCGCGTTTCGCCCGCCGCAAGTGGATCAACCGGGTGGCGCTCACGCTTTCCTTCATCGCCATGATCTTTGGCGTCTTCTGGCTGATGTGGATTTTGTGGGAGACGATCCTGCTCGGCTTCGCGGGCTTGAGTTTTTCGCTCTTCACGCAAAGCACACCGCCGCCCAATGACGCGGGCGGGCTGGCCAATGCGCTCTTCGGCTCCTTTATGATGGTGACCCTGGCGACTTTCATCGGCGCGCCGATTGGCGTTCTTTCCGGCATCTATCTGGCTGAATATCATCCGCGCGGATGGCTGGCGGTCACAGTGCGCTTTGTAAACGACCTTCTGCTTTCCGCGCCTTCCATTGTCATCGGGCTTTTCGTCTATGCGGTCATCGTCATCCGTTTCCGGCAGTTTTCCGGCTGGGCGGGCGCGGTGGCGCTCTCGCTCATCGTAATCCCCGTCGTCATCCGCACGACGGAAAACATGCTGGCGCTGATTCCGTCGAGTCTGCGCGAGGCGGCCTACGCGCTGGGCGCGCCGAAGTGGAAGGTGATTATTCATGTGACGCTGAACGCCGCGAGGGCGGGCGTGATAACCGGCATATTGCTCGCCGTGGCGCGCATTTCCGGCGAAACCGCGCCGCTGCTTTTCACGGCGCTGAACAACCAGTTCTGGACGAGCGACCTTTCCGGCCCCACCGCCAACCTGCCCGTGACCATTTTCCAGTTCGCCATGAGTCCCTATGAAAACTGGCAACAACTGGCCTGGGCCGGCGTCTTCCTCATCACCCTTGCCGTGCTGGGCCTGAACATCCTGGCGCGGCTCCTGTCCCGCCGCAAATGACCCGACGACTTCCATGATTCTTCCGAACATCATGCTCGATACCCAAACCAATGCCCCGCCGCCCGTAAAGATGTCCGTGTGCAATCTGGACTTCTATTACGGCAAGTTCCACGCGTTGAAGAACATCAACCTCGATATTCCGGCCAACCGGGTGACGGCCTTCATCGGCCCCTCGGGTTGCGGCAAATCCACGCTGTTGCGCGCCTTCAACCGGATGTACGAACTGTATCCCGACCAACGCGCCACGGGAGAAATCCTGCTGGACGGCGAAAACCTGCTGACCTCGAAACAGGACGTGGCCCTGATTCGCGCCCGCATCGGCATGGTGTTCCAGAAGCCGACGCCGTTCCCCATGTCGATTTTCGACAATATCGCCTTCGGCGTGAAACTCTTTGAAAATCTCTCGCAGATCGATCTGGAGGAACGCGTGGAATGGGCGCTGAAAAAAGCGGCACTCTGGGATGAAATCAAGGATAAGCTCTCCCAGAGCGGCGCGAGCCTCTCTGGCGGGCAGCAGCAGCGGCTGTGCATCGCGCGCTGCATCGCCATCCGCCCGGAACTCCTGTTGCTCGACGAACCCTGTTCGGCACTGGACCCGATTTCCACCGCCCGCATCGAGGAATTGATCGCGGAACTGAAAAAGGATTATACCGTCGTCATCGTCACGCACAACATGCAGCAGGCGGCACGGGTGAGCGATCACACGGCCTACATGTATCTGGGCGATCTCGTGGAATTCGGCGAAACCGAACAGATGTTCTTCAAACCCAATCGTCGTGAAACCGAGGATTACATCACCGGCCGTTTCGGCTAGATCATCATGAGCGAAAAACACCTTTCTTCCCAATTCGACAGCGACCTGAACGGCGTTTCCTCGCAACTGATGGAAATGGGCGGCCTGGTCGAAACACAAATTCAGCGCGCCATGCAGTCGCTGGCAAATTTTTCCACGACGCTCGCCGACGAGGTCGTCCATGCCGAAGACCGGGTGGATGCCATGGAAGTGACAATAGACCGGGCGCTCTCCTCGATCGTCGCGCGGCGGCAACCCGCCGCCCGCGACCTGCGCCTCCTGCTGGCGATTTCCAAGATCACCACCAACCTGGAACGCGCGGGCGACGAAGCCCAGAAGATTGCGCGCAAGGTCAAATCCATCGTGGAAAGCGGCGAGGCGCGCGACATGCCGATCGGCGATTTGCGCGTGGCAGCCGACCTGGCTTCCAGCCTCATCCGCCGTGCGCTCGACGCCTTCGCCCGCCTGGATGTCGCCGTCGCCGTCTCCATCGTGAAGGAAGACGACCTGATCGATCGCGAATTCAAGGGGTTTACCCGCAAACTCATCACCTACATGATGGAAGATCCGCGCACCATCAGCGACAGCCTGGATCTGCTGTTCATCGCCAAGGCCGTGGAGCGTATCGGCGATCACGCCAAGAACATCGCCGAATACGTCATTTACATCACATGGGGCGCGGATGTGCGCCATCGCCCGCTGGCGGAAATCGAGGCCGCCTTGCGGGAGAATCAGGCGGAAGACCTGTCATGAGCCACGCCTTCACGCCCAGGCCGCGCGTTCTGGTCGTCGAGGATCAACCCGACATACGCGAGCTGCTCATGGTCAATCTGCGCCACGGCGGTTTTCTGCCCGTCGCCGCCGAGGACGGTCGCGCGGCCCAGCGGGAATTGAACGCCATTCTGCCCGATCTCATCCTGCTCGACTGGGTGCTGCCCGGCGGACAGAGCGGCCTGGAACTGGCGCGTCAGTGGCGCGCCGCGCCACGCACACAAAACGTGCCCATCATCATGCTGACCGCCCGCAGCGAAGAGACCGACAAGGTGGCGGGGCTGGAGGGCGGCGCGGACGATTACATCACCAAACCATTTTCCAACCGCGAACTCATGGCGCGCATCCACGCCCTGCTGCGTCGCCGCGCGCCCGAACAGCTTGCCGACTGCGTCCGCGTCGGGCCGCTGACCCTGGACGCCAATGAAGCGCGCGTCTGTTATCGCGACCGGGAAATCAGCCTCTGCCCCACCGAGTTCCGCCTGCTGCATTACCTGATGAAACACCCCGGACAACTCATGAGCCGCGCCCAATTGCTCGATCGCATCTGGGGCGACCATGTCTTCATCGAGGAGCGCACCGTGGATGTGTGCGTCAAACGTCTGCGCCAGGCGCTGGGCGATGCCGGGCAATGGATCGAAACCGTGCGTTCCGGCGGCTATCGCCTGAAAAAGCCGTGAATCGCCTGCTTGCGCCCATCCTCTGTCTTCTTGTCTGCGCTGGCGCTGTCGGCATCTTCTGGGACGCGCCCCCTATCGCCGTCAGCCTGGGCGCGCTCATCGGCGGAGCGCTAGGGCTTTTGGCCTGGCTCTTCTGGGATGACTGGCGCGCAACCTTGCTGATCGATTGGCTGCGCCGCCTGCAAAACGCGCCGGATGATACCCCATTGCCGCCTCCCCGGCTTTCCGGCGTCTGGCGCATGACGGCGGAGCGCCTGACCCGCCTGCTGCGCCAGCAGCGCCAACAGGGAAAGCGCTTTTCCCGCCGCCTGGAAGACATCCGGGACGCCCTGCACGCCTCTCCCAACGGCGTCATCATGTTGAACGGCGCGGGACGCATCCGCTGGCTGAACCGTTCCGCCTGTCGGCATTTCGGTCTGGACGAGGCGCGTGACATCGCGCAGACGGTCACGCATCTCCTGCGCGACCCGATTTTCGTCGCCTATTACACGCAGCGCGATTTTTCACACGGAATCACGCTGAACAGTCCGTTTTCCACGCTCGGACGCCCCCTGCATCTGACCGTGCACATTTATCCCTACGGAAAAAGAAGCCTGCTGATTCTTTCCCAAGACACCACCGCCATCGAACGAAACGAGGCCATGCGGCGCGATTTCGTCGCCAATGTCTCGCACGAATTGCGCACGCCGCTTACCGTGCTGGCGGGCTTCATCGAAACCCTGCAAACCCTGCCGCTTGCCGAAAGCGAGCGCGACGATTACCTCGCGCGCATGGCGCGCCACGCCGCACGCATGCAGAACCTGGTCGGCGATCTGCTCCTGCTTTCCCGCCTGGAAGCAAGCCCCCCGCCTGGCTTTGAACAATGGACGCCGATCAGGACATTGCTTGCCGCCTGCGTCGCCGAGGCGCAGGCGCTTGCCGCCGTTGCCGCGAAGGCCAGCGGGGCGGCGCAACATGTGATCGTCTTTCCCCCCGAAGCGGAACTGGATGCCGAAATCGCCGGCAGCGCGGACGAACTGCAAAGCGCCTTCATCAATCTGGCGAACAACGCCATTCGCTACACGCCGCCCGGCGGGCGCATCGAAATCCGCTGGACGCCGACGCCCGAGGGCGGCGCGGCCTTCGCCGTACAGGACAACGGTCCCGGCATTGCCCCCGAGCACCTTCCCCGGCTCACCGAACGGTTCTATCGCGTCGATTCTGGCCGTTCGAGCGAAAGCGGCGGCACCGGCCTTGGCCTTTCCATCGTCAAGCACGTGCTGCAACGCCACGACGCCCGCCTGAAAATCCACAGCACCCCCGGCGCGGGCGCATGTTTTACTGTGGTATTCCCCGCGGATCGGATTTGCCGGATATGAGCGTTACGCAGGATCGGCATATGCTCGGACACTGACCCGCTTTTGTCGGGCGGTGAAATGATTCATCGTAAAACCAACTCCGGTTTGAAACCCCGCCCGTAAGAAAGGCGCGAAGGTTGAGACCCCGGCCGCGGCCGGGGTTTCGACCGCAGCCATTCTCGAGGGGAGGGAAACCCCTTCCCAATGGAGTTGGACCGACAGCCCTGAAGGGCTGTCGCTAATTTTTGCTGATCCCGGATTGCCGTGGGAAGCACGGTTTTTTTCCCTCTCCCGGCGCTAAAGCGCCAC
>JAIRLE010000023.1 GCA_031259605.1 Zoogloeaceae bacterium | reverse complement strand
GCCTTTGTTGACGAGCGCCTTGGCAACCCCCTCCCGAATATCCGGACTGTCGTCGCCACTGTATTGACTGTCGATGCGTTCATATACGGCAATGGCTTTTGCCCGCAGTTCGCCAATGCGCGCCGCGATCGTGGCGCTTCCGGCTTCCGCCAGCGCATTTTCGGCTTCGAGCATCCACGACCTGATGTGATCGGCGCGTTGCCGGGCCGCTTCAGCAGCCTTCGCAATATAGCCATCGGCCTTCGCATGCTCTCCGGCGCGCATGGCTTCCACTGCCAGTTCTTGCCAGCGTTTGGTTTCGGAGTCCGCGTCGGGATTTTTTCCCAGATCTTCAGGCGCGCCGGCGGGTTTTGTGATGATGTGGCCATCATGCCTGCCCGGGCTTGAGAACTCCGCCGTGGCGCCCCCTTCGACAGTGATACGGTTGTTTTGCACAGTGGAATCGGGTTGCGCCCGCGCTTCGTTTGCCGGGACGAAAGCCAGCGCGGCGGCCATCATCGCCACGGCCAAGGGGGCCGGGCCAATCGCCCTGCATATGGGGCGCCGCCGGGGCTTCATGGGCGAGCTCTTTGCGCGATGGCGCGCGATGATCCCCGCGATCACGATCTTCACCCGCCGCGCCCAGGCCGGTTTGGGCGGGTTATCAACTACCGCGCGGCTTCCGGGCGCGTGGTCGATGTTTACTTTGATTTCCACGTGGTTGTCGCCTCGATTGAGCATACTCATGACTTGTCCGCCCCGGCCATGGTCGTGCATGGAACCACGAGCCGTAACGCTTTCCCGGCATGCTACGCCTGTCATGACTTTTGCCGCAACGCGGCGGGAAGATGATCGTCGCGGGCGAATCGTTTCCGCGACGACGCGGCGACTTCCGGAGCGCCGCTGAGCGGGCCTGATCCCCGATCTACGCCTGTTGCCTCATCAGCCTCGCCTTTTCCCGATCCCAGTCGCGCTTTTTCTCGTCCTCGCGCTTGTCGTAGAGTTTCTTGCCTTTGGCGAGGGCGATTTCGGCCTTGACGCGGCCTTTGCTGAAATGCAGGTTGAGCGGTACGAGGGTGAAACCGGCGCGTTCGACCTTACCGATCAGGCGGGCGATTTCCTTGCCGTGGAGCAACAGTTTGCGGGTGCGGGCGGGATCGGCCTTGACATGGGTCGAGGCGCTTGCCAGCGCGGTGATGTGCATGCCGAGAATGAAAAGCTCCTCGCCGCGGATGATGACGTAGGCTTCCTTGATATTGGCGCGTCCGGCGCGGATGGCCTTGACTTCCCAGCCTTCCAGCGCGAGTCCGGCCTCGTATTGTTCTTCGATGAAAAAATCGTGGCGGGCCTTGCGGTTTTCGATGATGCTCATGGGAAAGTCGGCGCCTGCGTGCTGTGTTGCGGGTAGCCCCGCCCGCGATATATGTAGATAGACGCATGTATGCGGGCGGCGCGGTTCGGGCCTTGCTTTGCGTTAGAATCATGCATCTTACCAGTTCGACGCGCTGCCCGCCGCCACGCCGATGGCCGATGTTTACAAGAAAGTCCTGATCGAATTCACCCCCGTGCAGATGTTCGATCTGGTCGATCGTTGCGAGGATTATCCGCGATTCCTGCCGTGGTGCGGCGGAGCCGATCTGCTCGCCCGCGACGGGACGATCACCGCCGCCACCTTGCACATCAATTACCATGGCATCAAGGCCCGTTTCAGCACCGAGAACCGCAAGCGGTTCCCGACCGAAATGCTGATCCGCCTCAAGGATGGCCCGTTTACCCGTCTCGACGGCGGCTGGCGGTTTACCGCCCTGGGCGAGACCGCGAGCAAGGTGGAATTCGACTTGCATTATGAGTTTTCCAGTCGCCTGCTGGAAAAGGTACTCGGCCCGGTGTTCAATCACATTGCCAATACCTTTGTCGAGGCGTTCGTCAAGCGCGCCGGGCAGGTCTACGGAGCGCCGCGCGCATGAGCGAATTCATCGAGGTCGAAGTCGTCTATGCCTTGCCGCATCAGCAGGATGTGGTGACGCTTTCCCTGCCGGAAGGCGCCACCGTGCGCGAGGCGGTCGAGTCTTCCGGCCTGCTGCTCAAATACCCGGAAATAGATGTCGACAGCCACAACAAACTCGGCGTCTACGCCAAACCCGCCAAGCCCGATACTGTGCTGCGCGCGCATGACCGGGTTGAAATCTACCGTCCGTTGATCGCCGACCCGAAAGCGGTACGCAAAAAGCGCGCGGAAGAGGGCAAGGCGATGAAAAAAGGCGGCGGCCCGTCCGGGTCATGAGGCATATGTATCTACACGCCCCGTAATCGCTGGCGATAGGAACAGCGGCGCTCTCGCGCCGTTTGGTACGAACTGGATTGCCGCGTCGCTGCGCTCCTCGCAATGACGAGTTCTTCTGATGGATTTCCCTCCCCCGCTTGCGGGGGAGGGTGCCCCGTCAGGGGCGGGAGAGGGCTTCCTTCCATACGGAGCGAAGCGACGCTGATTTCCTTGCGGCGGAAAACGAACAGGCATTCCCTTTCTTCACCCCCTTTTTAATCAGCGTCGCTGCGCTGAACTCCAATCCAAGCCATAACTCTTTGATTAAAAAAGAAGGTTACGCTGTTCCCGCATCAGGAACGGACTCAATCGTGGACTGTTTCCCGCTCGTTGGCAAGCGGGTCTCTTGCCTGCAATCCGTCTGAATCCATCGCTTTCCTACGGGAGATGGCCGTGTAACTCCAAGCGTCCGGACGCGGAGCCGGTTGGACGGCTGGGCGGTTCATCCAGGGATGGGGACGCTGTTCCCGATCCTGTTGCAGCGGTAGCGCGACCGCGACGGTCTGACGTTCGTCGACGAACAGGGCCGCCGCATCCCGTTGTACGACGCAGCCAAGCCCGTGCGTTCGGCGGTGTCACCTCGTCGTGTATTCCGAAACCTGCCGCCGACGCCGCCCCGGAGCATTCAGCGCCGGGAAGAAATCCCGCAGTGACCCGGCCAGGAACGGGCGATTGTCTTCCATCGCCAAGACATGGCCGCCGCCCTCAAGCCGCGCTTGCGCCGGGCCGAACCTCGCAACGCTTCGCCATTGAAGACAATCGCGCCTCCTTTTGTCGCCGGGTACGGTTCGCCCATCCATGCCTTGGCCGTTTTCCATCCCGCAGCGCATGCAAATCATCGGGGAATGGCCCAATTTCGACTTGTGTGAGCGGGATGATCTCCAAGAGGCATTCTTTTACTGTATATGAGTATCATCACGAATTGGCATGATGCAATGAATCCTTATATATTTTTATTTTTTATTTATTTTACTTGAAACAATGTGATGTTTTTCTACACGCATGCTGCCCCATATGATTTTATTCACAACAAAATACGTTTTGAATTATAGGGTTGCAGCGATTTGGTCTAGAATACGATATAGCTTAACATCATTATTGCAGGGTCAGTGCTCCAAATATGAAAATGCCGAAGATATATGAATTACCGCGTTCCATTTCCCCGCCACTTTTCCTGGAGCGTCCGCTCGATCCGCACGGGCTGGACATGTGCTTTTCCGGGAATAGCCCCCTCGAATCACGACAATGCGGCAATCGCCGGTATCCGATTGTTTGCTGCAAATCCGAGGCGGGATTGATAAGTTGAACCACCGGGTCAATGAAGACCCATTCAATTCCAGGGAGACTGGTCATGTCCGAAGAGAATGTTTTTCCGGCGCCGGAACGCCGTATCTTGCGCCGTCCGGAGGTCGAGGCGAAGGTGGGGTTCAAACGCGCCTACCTTTACGAACTGGTCAAAGCGGGCAAATTCCCCAAGCCGATTCCGTTGGGCGTGCGCGCCGTGGGCTGGGATTCCGTTGAAATTGATCAGTGGATTCTCGATCGCATCCGGGATCGCGTCTGATTTTCGCCGGAAGACACGCCATGCAGGCCATCGCCATCATCTCGACCAAGGGCGGCGTGGGCAAGACGACTCTCGCCGCCAATCTGGGCGCTCTCATGGCCGATGCCGGGTTGCGCGTCCTGTTGGTCGATCTCGACGCACAGCCCACGTTGTCGTCCTACTATGAGCTGACCCATCGTGCGCCGGGCGGCATTTATGAGCTATTGGCGTTCAACGAACGGGATCTTGCCTGCCTGGTGTCGCGTACCGTGATCGACGGTCTGGACATCATTGTCTCCAACGACACGCACCGGCAGTTGAACATGCTGCTCCTGAACGCGCCGGACGGTCGCCTGCGGTTGCGCAACCTGCTGCCGGCCTTCCGGGAACAGTACGACCTTCTGCTCATCGACACACAGGGGGCGCGCAGCGTCTTGCTGGAGATGGCGGTGCTGGCCTCGGAACAGGCGCTCTCGCCCGTGACGCCCGAGATCCTCACGGCGCGGGAATTGCGGCGCGGCACGCTGCAATTGCTCGCGGACATCGCGCCTTTCCGGCATCTGGGCATCCCGCCGCCGCCCTTGCGCCTCCTGATGAACCGGGTGCCAGCGGTCTCCGCCAACGCCCGGATGATCCAGGGCGCCTTGCGTCTGGTGTTCCGGGAAGAGGCCGGGGTAGAGATCCTGGCCGTCGAAATCCCGGCCATCGAGGCGTTTCCCCGCGCCGCGACACAGGGTCTGCCCGCGCATCGCATCGAACACCGCCGCCCGTCGGGACGCATCGCGCCCGCCGCGCTGGAGATCATGCGCGATCTGGGCGCGGCGCTCTGCCCCCAGTGGCGCGAACGGCTCTTTGCCGTCACAGGCAAGCGGGAAAGGAAACTGGCCGATGCCGAACATTCACGACGCAACACTTGAGCGCCGCCTGGCGCCCTTGATCGAATTCGCCCAGAGCGAGGGATGGCAGTTGCACTACATGGAAGACGGACAGATCGAATTACGGAAGCCGGGCTTGCCGCCCATCCATATTGGCATGAATGACGCATCGACGCCCCGGCAAGGAAGACACGGCCATGACTGATCCCCTGCTGGCCGTTGCCGCCAGGCTGCAAAGCGAAGGATTCCGGCGCGCCGGGCCGGTCGCAGCGGCCTTGTCCGAGCCGATCGCCGACACGCCGATGGCCATCACCCTGGACGAGTTGCGGCCCTACGAACTCAATCCGCGCATGACCCGCAACCCGCTCTACGACGAGATCCGGGATTCGATCCGCGAGCGCGGACTGGACGCGCCGCCGCCCATCACCAAGCGTCCCGGCGCGGATCACTACATCATTCGCAACGGCGGCAACACCCGGCTGGCCATCCTGCGCGAACTGTGGGCCGAGACGAGGGACGAGCGCTTCTACCGGCTCTCTTGCCTGTTTCGCCCTTGGCCGGGCGAGATCGTCGCGCTCACCGGGCATTTGACAGAGAACGAACTGCACGGCGGGCTGACGTTCATCGAGCGCGCCCTGGGCGTCGAAAAAGCCCGCGAGCTCTACGAGGCCGAGGACGGCAAGCCGATCTCACAGGCGGAACTGGCGCGGCGACTCAAATCTGCCGGTTATCCCGTGCCGCAGCCGCACATCAGCCGGATGCGCGAAGCGGTCGAATACCTGCTGCCCGCCATCCCGAACGTGCTCTATGGCGGGCTGGGGCGCCATCAGATCGAACAACTGACCGGCCTGCGCCGCGCCGCCGCCAGAACGTGGGAAGCCCGTGCGCGGGCAGACGAATTCCCCGCGCTGTTCCAGGATGTCCTGGCCGGTTTCGATGGCGAAGCGGGCCATTTCATGCTGCAACGGGTACAGGATGAACTGATCGGGCAGATGGCCGACCAGCTAGGCATGGCCTATGACACATTGGCGGCGGAAATCCTTTACGCCGAAAAGCGTCAGCGGCTTCTGGAGACGAAACCCGCCGCGGAACAGGGGCCGCAGAGCGTCTTGCCACACACCGCGCCACAAACCGAAACCGTGTCGCCTCCACTCTCACCCGTGTCGCCCGAACAGGCGGGGCGGGAG
>JAIRLE010000019.1 GCA_031259605.1 Zoogloeaceae bacterium | reverse complement strand
CGGACATGGCCGACGTATCGAATCATGCGTAATTGGGGCAGGGAACGATTAGCGACAGCCCTTCAGGGCTGTCGGTCTAACTCCATTGGGAAGGGGTTTCTCTCCCCTCGAGAATGGCTACGGTCGAAACCCCGGCCGCGGCCGGGGTCTCAACCTTCGCGCCTTTCTTACGGGCGAGGTTTCAAACCGGAGTTGGTTTTACGATGAAAAAAGAGAATGCGTATCGCAAACCCCCAAAATCGATGACTGGATCATCAAAAACACTTGGCAGCGAACACGGTTGCTCTCCTGCGAAGCGGGAGAGGGGAAGGAACCGGGGACTGCGCCCCATGCAAGCCTAGGGCGAGGGAAAGGCAACGGCGGGCGGCGCGAAGCGCCGGAGAGGCCTGGGCGATGGGAGATTGACCTAAACCAGTTTCCTGAGCATGGAGAACGCCAGCAACAGGAGAACGGCGGCAAAAATCTGACGCAGGCGGTTTACTGGCAGTCTGTGGGTCAAGGTTGCGCCCATGGGGGCGGTCAACATGCTGGCGACAACCATGCCCGCCACGGCGGGCAAATAGACGAAACCAATGCTGTAGGGCGGCAAGGCGGGATTTTGCCAGCCGTTGACCATGTATCCCGCCGTACCGCCAAGCGCAATGGGAAAACCGATGGCCGCCGAGGTGCCGATGGCGTGTTGCGCGCGCACATTGCACCAGAGCATGAAAGGGACTGACAACATGCCGCCGCCAATCGCCACCAGACAGGAAAATGCGCCAATGCCCACTCCCGCCAATGCCGTTCCCCACGCGCCGGGCATACTTCGACTGGCTCTGGGATTGAACCCCACGATCATCTGCGCGGCAACATAGAGGATGAAGACCACGAACAGGAACGCCAGCGCGGTGGAAGAAACCTGGCTTGCCAGACGCGCGCCCAGCAAGGTTCCCAACAGTATTCCCGGCGTGATGGCGGCGACGATGCGCCATTCTACCGCCCGATGCCGGTGGTGGGCGCGTACGCTGGCGATGGCGGTAAACAGGATGGTCGCCATGGAAGTACCCAGCGCCATGTGCATGATTTCATCGCCGCCCAGTCCCTGTGCCGCGAACAGCACGACCAGGAGCGGCACCATGACCGCGCCGCCGCCAATGCCCAGAAGTCCCGCAAAAAAGCCCGTTACCGCGCCGAGCAGCGGATACAGCAACCACCAGATTGTCATCGCGCGTTTTACTCCATGCCCGGTGCCTTGCGCCGTCTTGCCCGGTTTGCGGGAAATTCGCGTACCACTGGCGAAGCGCGAATCCCCCGGCATAATAAAGCGCCAAAAACAAAGGGGCGGCTCAAAAGCCGCCCCTGGCGTATCTGGCTCCCCGCGAGCGCAGTCGAGACCGGCATCCTGAACCGAGGTTCAAGGTGGCCGCATTCCCGCCGAATCAGGGGCGGCTGACAAGAGCCGCCCGCAACATCAGCTTGATAGTCCGCAGCCAATGCCGTCAAGCATTGGTTCAAGGAATCTATGGCCTCGACCAACGCCGCAGGGAACACCTGGCGGACACAATCGGGCGGGAAAAACCATCAAGAGGATATTTCCAACAGCGCCGTCAAACGTGTGTCCATGTCGTCAATTCTACGCTTCAAAACAGAACTGTCAAAACTTGTTGCCGCGGACGCGCCCGTCTCATCCGTCTGGATGTCCGCGCGGTTTGCGGTCAAGGCGGACAGGTATTCGTTGGCGATGTTCAGCGCCGCCATCACCGCCACCCGATCCGGCTGGCTGTTCCTGGTCTTGTCGGCGATTTCCCGCATCCGCTCGTCCACCATCCGAACCGCCGCCTGCAAGGCTTCTTCTTCCCCCGGCGGGCAGACGACCCGGTATTCGCGTCCGAGTATATGCACATCGAGAAAGTTGATCGTCCCGTCCATGGCTTACGTTTTCCCTTCCGGCAATTGCTGGATCAGCGCCTCAATGCGTGAACGCGCGGATTCCATGTTCCGCTGCAACGCTGTCCGCCCGGATTCCGCCGCCAGAAGCCGTTCCGTCAGCGCCGCCTTTTCGGCGCGCAAACGCGCAACCAAGGCGCTTACCCGTTCCACCTTTTCCGCAAGAAGATCTAGTTTCTGTTCCATGACGCGCACTATACCAAAAGTCAGAGACACCGTGTCCCCACGGGTGGATGGAAGCAAGAAATTAGCGGCAGCCCTTCAGGTCTGCCGCTAATTTCTTGCTGAACAGGTTCTCTGCCCTCAGTCCAACGGCAGCGCGGTTTTGTCGACGACCCGGCGCAGCACGAAGCTGGTGTGCACACCGGTTACGCCGGGAATGCGGGTGATGCGGTCGAGGAGCAGGGCGCGGTAACTTTCCATATCGGCAACCACGACCTTGAGCTGGTAATCGGCGTCCTGTCCGGTAATCAGCAGGCATTCGATGATTTCGGGGATGTTCCGCACCGCCGTTTCCAGCCCGGCGAAGCGTTCGGGGGTGTGTGTATCCATGGCGATATGAATCAACGCCATCAGCGAAAAACCCAGTTTTTGCGCGTCCAACAGGGCGCGATAGCCGCAAATGACGCCCGCCTCTTCCAGCGCGCGCACCCGACGCAGGCAGGGCGCGGCGGAAAGACCGATGCGCCCGGCCAAATCCTGATTGCTGATGCGGCCTTCGCGTTGCAGGATTTCCAGTATCCTGCGGTCGTAACGATCCAACATGAGTTTTTCTCTTCTGCGATTATTTGAAATATTATTGCTTGATTATATTAAATACCGCAATTTTATTCTTTGAATCGTCCTTTCTACAAAAAATAAGCAAGCACATTTCCCGTTATTCTCCTTACCATGTCCTTTCGTTTTCATGGAAGGAAAAATCTCATGCTATCGCCCGCCGCTCCCAAGTATCGTCCTTTCCCGCCGGTCGACCTCGGTAACCGGCGCTGGCCGGAAGCGCGCCTCACGCATCCGCCCGTGTGGATGAGCACCGATCTGCGCGACGGTAACCAGGCGTTGTTCGAACCGATGGATAGCGCAAAAAAATTGCGCTTTTTCCGGATGCTCTGCGCCATTGGCGTAAAGGAAATCGAAGTCGCCTTTCCCGCCGCATCGCAGACCGATTTCGATTTCATGCGCGAGTTGATTGAAGGCGGACACATTCCCGATGATGTGACGATTGAGGTGCTGACACAGGCGCGTCCGGCGCAGATTGACCGCACTTTTGCCGCCATCGAGGGCGCGCGACGCGCCATCGTGCATCTCTACACCGCCACTTCCGCGCCATTTCGGGAGATGGTGTTCGGCATGAGCCAGACGGAACTCATCGACATGACGGCAGCCTGCGCGCGCCACATCCGCGCTCATGCGGACAACATGCCGACGGCGCAGATCGGTTTTGAATACAGCCCGGAAACCTTTACCGCCACCGAATTGCCCTTCGCACTGGAAATCTGCGACGCCGTAACCCAGGCATGGGGCGCAAGCGCGGAGAACAAAATCATCCTCAATCTGCCCGCCACTGTGGAAACGGCAACGCCCAACATCTATGCCGACCAGATCGAATGGATGCACCGCCGCCTTGCCTGCCGTGACAGCATCGTGCTTTCCCTGCATCCGCACAATGATCGCGGCACCGCCGTCGCCGCTGCGGAATTCGGTCTCATGGCCGGGGCGGAACGCGTGGAAGGCTGTCTCTTCGGCAATGGCGAGCGCACCGGCAATGTCGATCTCATTACCCTGGCGTTGAATCTCTACACCCAGGGCGTGGAACCCGGCCTCGATTTTTCCGACATCAATACCATCGCCCGCACCTTTGAAGCCTGCACCGGCCTACCCATATCGCCGCGCCACCCCTACGCAGGCGACCTGGTCTTCACCGCTTTTTCCGGATCGCACCAAGACGCCATCAAAAAAGGCATGCGCGCACAACAGGAGCGGAAGAGCGAACGCTGGAACGTCCCTTACCTGCCGCTCGATCCGGCAGACGTGGGACGCGATTACGATTCGCTGATCCGCGTAAACAGCCAGTCCGGCAAGGGCGGCATTGCCTGGCTGATGGAATCCGCCTACGGCATTGTCATGCCACGCCGCCTGCAAGTGGAATTTTCCGGCATCGTGCAGCGGCAGATGGATGATAGCGGCAAGGAAATGAGCGCCGCCGATCTCTGGCGGATGTTTTCCGCCGCCTATCTGGAACATCCAGCGGAAGAAGCGGAAGCCGCCGCCTCGCCGCTGATCTATCAAGGACACCGGCTTGATGCCAATGGCAAGGGAATTGCGCTGGAAGTCACGCGCGAAGGGCGGCGCGAAACGCTCAAAGGGCATGGCAACGGCCCCATAGACGCCGCCGTGCATGCACTTGCCCATGTCGGCATCGCCGCGCGGGTCATCAGCTTCGAGGAACGCGCCACGCGCCCCAGCCAGGAAGGCGAAGCCAACGCCGCCGCCTTCATGGAAGTCCGCTTGGCGGATGGGCAGGCGCAAGGCTATGGCGTCGGCATCGATGAGGACATCGTTGCCGCCTCGCTCAAGGCGCTGATTTCCGGCGTCCGGCGGCAGATGTGCCGGGGATTGGAGGCGAATGTCCCGGACTGACCGCCGTTCGCCGTTCCATGATGTAATCATCCATGATGAACCCGTCGCCAATGTCGCTGGTCACCGCCGCGCGCACACTGAATCCGTATTTCCGGTAGGCGGAAAGCGCCGGTTCGTTGTGCTTGTTGACCGCCAGAATTACGCAAGGGTAGCCCAGTTCGCGGGCGCGGGCGATGGCGTGATCGATCAGCGCGCCGCCCGCGCCCTGGCGTTGGCTTTCCGGATGGATGTAGAGTTTGTCGAGCTTGTATTCTCCCTGGTAAATTTCGCAGGCGGCAAAACCGGCGCGGCGGTCTCCAGCGAACGCCTGATCCAGCCATTTGCCGGGGTCTTGCAGATCAGCCATGAGTTGCGGATAGTTGTAACGCTGTTCGAGCATGAAGTCGATTTGCGCCTGCGTGATGATGCCGGGATAAGACGCCTGCCAGGCCTCCCGCGCCAGCGCGGCAATGGCGGGAATATCTGGCGGCGTCACGGGGCGAATGGTGAATTCGGGCATGATGGCTCCTCGAAAAATTCACGGAGAATAAAACTCCGCTTCTCCGGGCGGACGGGTCTTGAAGCGTTTGTGCAGCCAGTAATACTGTTCCGGCATGGTCAATACCTGGCTTTCGATAAAACGATTGATGCGGGCGGTATCGGCTTTTACGCTTTCGCCGGGAAAATCTTCCAGCGGCGGCATGAGGTCGATGGCGTAGCCTTTTGCCGTCAGGCGCGCGATGCAGGGAACGACTTTCGCGCCCGCCGCCCGCGCCAGACGGGAAACGCCGGTGATGGTGGCGGCAGGCACACCGAAGAAGGGAACGAAAATGGATTCCCGCTGCCCAAAATCCATGTCCGGCAAATAATAAAAGGGCAATCCCTGGCGCATGGCTTTCAGCGCGCGGCGCATCCCTTCCTTGCGGGAAAGCAGCACCGGGGCGTTGAAGCGTTTGCGTCCCGCTAAAAACATGGCGTCGAACACCGGGTTTTTCTGGGGTGAATAGACGCTGACCACGGAAAATCCGAAGGCCACGCCAATGCCGCCCGCGTCCAGCCCGACGAAATGCGGCGCGAGAAGCAGTGTAGGACAGTCATCCGCCCGCGCAAGATACTCCGCGCCGGAAAGCTGGATCATCCGTTCGAGGCGCGGGCGCGAAGCCCACCAGAGCAGGGAACGATCCAGCAGGGATTGGGCAAAACAGATGAAATGCCGCCGCAACAACCGTTCGCGTTCGGCTGCGTTTTTGCCGGGAAAACACAGGCGCAGGTTGGTGCGCGCCACTTGCCGCCGTGAGCGCCCGCAATAAAACAGCAACGCGCCCAGCATTCGCCCCGCAAGGCGCAACAGCGGCAACGGCAGCCAGTGCAGGAGCCAGAGAAGGGCGACGCCCAGCCAGGCGAACAGGTTTTGTAGTGATCTCATCGTTTTGGCGCGACGGGCGCGGCGTCCCCAGGCTTGCCCTTGTAGCGGTTGTAGCCCCACAGATACTGCGTCGGGCAATGGCGAATCAGGCGTTCGATTTCCTGGTTGATCTTCCGCGCGCGTATGAGCGTGTCCCCTGTTATCGCCTGGCTTGGCAGGCTGTAGTGCACACGGTAGCCGCGTCCTAGCGGCAGGCGTTCGCCCCAGACCATCAGCACGCGCGCGCCGGTTTCGGAGAGCCTTGCGGCCAGCGTCATGGTGTAGGCGGGACGCCCGAAAAAATCGAGCCAGACGCCTTCGCCCGCCTTGGGCGCCTGATCGGGCAGGATGCCCACGGCTTCGCCCTTTTTCAGCGCCCTGGCAAGCGCGCGTACGCCGGACAAATCGGCGGTCGCCAGATGCAGGCCGGGACGCTGCCGCCCGGCGAGGATCATCCGGTGCAGGATTTTTTGCCGGGGCGGACGGTAGAGCACGGTAATTTCCCCCAGAGTGGCGTAGTGCTGGGCGGCGATTTCAAAGCAGCCGAGATGCGGCGTCAAGAACAGGATGCCTTGCCCCGCCGCCTTTGCCGCCGCAACATGTTCGCCGCCCGTGACTTCGACAATCCGCGCATTGGCTTCTGCCTGGCTTTTCATCCAGATGTGCGAAACTTCCAGCGCCTGCTTGCCCGCCTCTTTCGCCGCCGGCCATGCAAGATGAGCCTCCAGCCCCGCCGCTTGCAGGTTTTCACGCAGGTTTTTCCGGTAACGCGACGAGGCGAAATACACCGCTATCCCCGCCAGCGCGCCCAGACGCTGTACCCAGGGAAGCGGCAGACGGCTTAAAATTCTGAACAGGAAAAGCATCGAACAAGGGCTTGCGTCACGAAAAAAAACAGTTAAGATTACCAGATTCGCCGAGTTAACCAGACAACTTGCGGGGCGAAACAAAAATACCGCTAAAGCGTCGCCGCTTCTTGGGTCGGAGCCGGTAACGCCGGACAATCCTGACCCAAGGAGCTTTTCCATGAGTACGCATCTATTTACTTCGGAGTCCGTCTCCGAAGGGCATCCCGACAAGGTCGCCGATCAGGTTTCCGACGCCATTCTCGACGCCATCCTGACGCAGGACAAAACCGCCCGCGTCGCCGCCGAAACCCTGTGCAACACCGGACTGGTCATTCTCGCGGGCGAAATCACCACCCGCGCCAATATCGATTACATCCAGGTCGCGCGCGACGCCATCCGACGCATCGGTTACGACAACACCGACTACGGCATCGACTACAAGGGCTGTTCCGTGCTGGTCGCCTATGATCGGCAAAGTCCCGACATCGCCCAAGGCGTGGATCACGCCCACGATGATCCGCTGAACCAGGGCGCGGGCGATCAAGGGCTGATGTTTGGCTATGCCTGCCGGGAAACGCCGACCTTCATGCCCCTGCCGATCTATCTTGCGCATCGCCTGGTCGAACGGCAAAGCCAACTGCGCCGCGACGGACGCCTGCCTTGGCTCAGGCCGGACGCCAAATCACAGGTCACCCTGCGTTATGCGGAAGGCAAGCCGGTCGCCATCGACACCGTGGTGCTATCCACCCAGCATGATCCCGGCATCGCGCTGGAATCCCTGCGCGAGGCCGTGGTGGAAGAAATCATCAAGCCGGTGCTGCCGAAGGAACTCATCCGGGGGGAAATCAAATATCTGGTCAATCCCACGGGGCGCTTCGT